>DASRJW010000080.1 GCA_035649275.1 Candidatus Krumholzibacteriia bacterium | reverse complement strand
GTCGACTCGGCGTGCCATGTTTTTCCTCCAGGCCCTGCCGGCGCCGGCGGCGCCGCCATTGGATTCTGTCCCCGCGGCGGCGTCCGGAGCGGACTCCGCCACCAAGTTCCCAGTCGCTGCTTCAGGGGTTGGTCTTGATCTCCTGCAGGACGACCTCGGTCTGGTGCTCGCGGCCGTCACGCACGTACGTCACCTTGACGCGATCGCCTGGCTCGTGGTCTTCGAGGATATCGCCCATGTCGCCGTAGTCCTCCACGCTCTTGCCATCGATTGCCGTGATGACGTCCAAATGGATGCGGCCCGCATCGTCCTGCCAAGCGGATTTCAAGCCGGCCTTGGCAGCGGCACTCCCCGCCGTGACCGTCATCACCGCGACCCCGACCACGCGCCACTGGCGGGCGCGATTCTCCGGCAACATCTCCACGCCGAAGCCGGCGCGTTTCACGCCGCCGAACTGGATGAGCTGGGGGACGATCTCCAGCACCGTGTTCACCGGCACGGCGAAGCCGATGCCGGCGCTTTGTCCCACTTGGGAGTAGATCGCGGTGTTGATACCGATGAGGCGGCCCGAGGAGTCGAGCAGCGGCCCTCCGGAGTTCCCGGGATTGATGGACGCGTCGGTCTGGATGACGTCGTGGATGGTGGTCCCGGTGACCGACTTCATCTCCCGGCCCAGGGCACTGATGATCCCTGTGGTCAGGGTTTGGTCGAGGCCGAAGGGGTTGCCGATGGCGAGCACCTTCTGGCCCACCACGAGGTCTCTCGAGCTACCGGGCTGGATCGGAGGTAGCGAAGCCGAGGGGGCGCCGATGTACAGCACCGCGAGGTCTTTGTTCGGTTCCCTCCCCACCAGCTGCGCGTCGTACACCGAGCCGTCGGCCAGGGTGACGCTGAAGCTGGTGCCTTCGGCGACGACGTGAAAATTGGTCACGATGTGTCCTTCGCGATCCCAGACGAACCCCGAGCCAGAGCCGAGGGGGATCTCCGTCACGTCGAGGGTGAAGAAGTTGCGGGTCATTCCCTTCGAGGTGATGTTGGCGACGGATCGCGAAACGTGGCGGAAGACCTCGATGGTGTTGCGCTCGTCCGGGAGCAGCCCGGACGGCAAGGGCGGCTCCTCACCGGCGGCCTGGGCGGGAGGTTTCGTTTCCGCCGGCTGGCTCTTGGAAGGTGCCGCCGCAGCTTCGGGCCTTGCGGTCGCATTCGAAGACGCTGTGGCTTCCGACTGACTGCGCTCGTCGGAAGAACAGGCGCTGGGGACGATGAGAGCGAATGCGAGAGCCAGAGTCAGGGGGCGCAAGGTACTCCTCCGGGGACGGCGAGCCTGGATTGTGGCCGAGGGCCTCGGCTCCCAGCAAGGGGGTGCGAGCAGGGGGCCGGCGAGCCCGGGAGGACGGCGAACAGGGGACGGCGAACGGGGGACAGCGAACGGGGGACAGCGAACGGGGGACAACGGAGCGGTGGAGCCGGCGCGCGTGGACGGGCCGGGCGGGGCGCAGGGCAGACCGGCTCAGGGCAGGTCGCGGAGTGGCCGATAGGTGTGGCGGAGATCGCAGGCCATGTAGATGACGTCGGCGTAGGTCCGCCGGTCCCGGATGTTGTTCGGGAAGATGCCCCAAGTCCGGAACCCGAGCTTCTGGAAGAGTTCGATCGCCGCCACGTTGGTGATGCGCACGTCGAGCCAGACGATCTCCACCTTGCGGCGCTTGGCCTCGGCCAACAGCCGCTGGACGATGGCGGCGCCCAGGCCGTGGCGTTGCAGCTCGTGCCGCACCATGACGCGGCCCATCTCCCAGCAATGCCGCCGCAGCTCGTCTTTGGGATCTCTGCGGATGAGCCCGAAACCGTCGAAGGGCTTCGCTCCCGCCACGACGGCGATGACGTCGCCGTCCGCGATGCCCTGCTGCAGGCTGCCGAAGTACTCCGCGGCGTTCCGGCGCTTCATGGGCTTGAGAAAGCCGATGGTGCCGCCGTGCATGATGCTGCCGTTGAAGAGCCGGTGCAGAGCCGCCTGCCCTTCCGGGGTGAAGTCGTCGGCTCCGACGAGGCGGAGCGGGGGGCGGGACGACCGCGACCGCATGGCGCACCTCCAGAGTGATCCGTCCGAACGCCCGGCACGATAGCACGCGCTCCGGCTCCCCGGCTGCTCCTTCGCTTGCCAGGTCTGGAGGTCGAGGACACGGCGGCCGGCGCTCCCGCCGTGGCCGTTTCGGCGCCGTTGTTGCTTGCCTCTCCAACCTCGATTGGAGGACCCTGCGCACGGGTGCAGGGTGGAGGGAGGCGTCGGGAATGCATCCCATCGGCTGGGCAGTCGTTGTCCTCTACGCGGGGGCGGTCCTCTTCATCGGCTGGCTCACCAGCCGGAAGCAGAGCGGCACCGACGAGTACTTCCGCGGCTCGCGCCGCCTGCCCTGGTGGGCCCTCGGCATCTCCATCATCGCCACCGCCTTCTCGGCGGCGTCGCTCCTCGGCGGACCAGGCGAGGGTTATGGCCACGGCTTCCTCTGGCTGCAGCTGCAGATCGGCGATCTGATCGGTTATCTCTTGGTTTGCACCTTCTTCTTGCCGCTCTTCGCCCGTCTCGACTTGACCACGGCCTACGAATACCTGGAGAGGCGCTTCGACGCCAAGACGCGTTCGCTCGCCTCGCTCTATTTCCTGCTCTTCGTGGTGGTGCGACTCGGTGCCTTGCTCTACGGCGCCGCGCTCGTGGTCTCCGAGGTGTCCCATCTGTCGCTGGCCGTGTCGATCGCCATCGTCGGCGTCGTCGCCGTGCTCTACACGGTGGCCGGTGGGCTGGCTGCGGTGGTGTGGACCGACGTGCTGCAGTTCGCCATGGTGCTGCTCGGCATCGGCGCCACCCTCTTCGTCGCCAGCCGCCAGGTGGAGGGCGGCTTCGACAGCATCGTGGCGACGGCAAAGGCAGGGGGCCGCTGGGTGCTCTTCGACCTCTCCTGGAACCCGCAGTCGATCCGCGCTCTCCCCACCGCCATCCTCGCTTACGGCATGCTGGCCTTCGCCGTGGCGGGGACGAACCAGCAGTCGGTGCAGCGTTACCTCGCCTGCGCCGACGTGCGCGCCGCGCGCCGGGCCGCGCTGCTGGCCTGGGGGACGGGCTGCATCGGCGTCGCTGGCACGCTGCTCCTCGGCGTTTTCCTCTACGCCTTCTACCAGGCTGCACCCGGGCACTTGCCCGCGGAGGTCCTGCCCGATCGCATCCTGCCGATCTTCATCGCCAACGAGCTGCCTCCGGCGGTGGCCGGTCTGCTCGCTGCCGCCATCTTCGCCGCCGCCATGTCCTCCTGCGATTCCGCCATGCACTCCTTCTCCACCTGCCTGGTGGTGGACTTCTACCGTCGCTACTTCAGACGGAACGAGCCCGAGGTGCACTACCTGCGGGTCGCACGGCTCCTCGTCGTCTGTTCCGGGCTGATCGGGATCGGCTCGGCCTTCTACGTGGCGGGGAAAGCGCAGACGCTCCTCACCTTCCTGGCCACCTACACGTCCTACTTCGTCGGGCCGGTGCTCGGTCTCTTCATGCTCGGCCTGTGGTCGCCGCGGGCGAACGGCACCGGGGCGTTCTGGGGTGCTTGCGCCGCCGCCGGGCTTCTTCTCGGCGTGACCCGGTTTGGGCCGTGGACGATCCCGGGCATCTGGTTCAGCGCCATCACGGCGCCGCTCACCTTCGCCTTCGGGACGCTGCTGTCGGTCTGGGTGAGGGCACGGGCCCGGGCGGGCGGGGCTTCTGCGGTGGTGGAAAGCTCGGCGCTGGCTTCTTGAAGCTCAGCGTCCCGGCGGTGCTCCGACGAGGGCGAGGATCTCACCGAGTTCTTGCACCGCCGGGGCGCGCTCGGTCCGGAAGCCGACGAAGCGCACCGCCGCCGCCGCGGCAGCCTCGGCGTCGCATTGCGAATCTCCGACCAAGAGCGCCTGCCGTGGCTGCAGCTCCAGTTCCCTGCAGGCCTGGAGCACCATGTCCGGCGCTGGCTTGGCCGCGATCCTCGGTCCGGCGCCCACGGTGACATCCACCAGGCCGATGAGGCCGGCCCAGGCGAGAAGGTCTCGGGCCAGGCAGGTGGGTGTGTTGGTGACCACGCCGCGCAGGATCCCGGCCTCGTGCAGGCCCACGAGCACATCCCGCGCTCCGTCCCGCCTCAGCATGCACCCGTCGAAGTCGAGCAGGTGCGCCTCGTAGAAGCGCTGCACGTCCGCTGCGGCGCAGCCCGGAAAGAACTGTTGCAGGTCGGCTTCGATTCCCTGACCCCAGGATTGCTCGAACTGTTCGCGGCTCACATCGGGCTTGCAGAAGTGACGGGTGGCCTGGTTGACGAGGCGAAACCAGGCCTCGCGGGAGTCGACCAGGACGCCGTCCAAATCGAAGAGCACTGCTCGCAGTGCGGGCACGCTTTCTCTCCTGGTCCGCGTGGTGGACTGCTAGCGAGAGCAACCAAAAGGCAGCACTCGTCCGGCCAACGAATCAACGGGGAAGCGAAGTCAATCTTAACAGGTCGGGTTGGGGGCAGGCGAGCAGGATTTTCTGCTCGTGCTTTTGTTTCTTCCTTACTGGACAGGAAGGAAAACCATCGCGGTGGAAGCGAACGGACCCCGCAGGATCTGCGCGCGCAAGACTGCGATTCCAGGCGGCTGCCGTGCCTCCGGGATCTTGCGGATGCATTCCCCGCCCGGATCAATTCCTCGCCGCGGCGCGCGCGAAGACTTCCAAGGCCTGCAGGGGTTGCTTGAAGGGCGCGACGACGTAGACGCCGGCGGCGCTCCGGGTGCGCTCGAGCGCGGCGATCAGCTCGGCGACGAGTTCGAAGCCGACCTCCCGCTCTTGCGGCCCCGCTTCTTCGAGGCGGCGGCAGACGCTCTCGGGCACCACGACACCCGCGACGTTCTCGTTGATCCGCCGTGCCTGCTTCAGGCTGATGAGCGGCCAGACGCCGAGGATCACCGGCACTTCGACGCGTCCCTCGAGTTGCTCGCGGAAGCGGAGCCAGCTCTCCAGGTCGAAGAAAGGCTGGGTCATGGCGAAGTCGGCGCCGGCGCGGATCTTCTCCTGCAGGCGCAGCAACTCCGCGCCGACGTGCGGGGCGTTCTGGTTCACCGCGACGCCAATGGAGAGGGGGAAGGCCTGCATGGTGGTGCGCTCGTGCACCTGGTGGCCGGCGCGCAAGCGGACGAGCGCCCGTACCAAGCCGATGCTGTCCACCTGGTACACACCCTTGGCCTCGGCGTAGAGATCGCCCTTCGGGGGATCGCCGGCGATGACGAGGACGTTGCGCACGCCGCCCCACGAGGCGGCGCCGAGGACCTGCGAGAGGATGCCGGCGACGCTGGAATCCCGGGGCGTGATGTGGGGCAGTGTCTCCACCCCCAGGCGTTCGATGCCCGCAGCGATCTGCAGCGAATCCTGCCGTCCCCCGGAGCCGGAGCTGTTGATATCCACCAGGTCCACCACTCGGCGGGAGAGGACTTCGTCGACCACGGCGCGGTTCAGCTCGTCCGAAGGGCCGCGCTGCGGGTCGATTTGCAGGCTGCGGACGAATTGGCCGGAACGGAGCTTGGTGAGCAGGCCCGAGGGCTGCTGCGCCACCGCCCCGAGCGGCTCTTCGACGACGAGCTCGGCGCGCACGATCGCGACCGGCGGCCGGCGCGTCTCGGGCCCGGCCTGATGGTTCCGCACCGTGGTCGCGATCACCTGGATTTGCTCGGGCGTGGTGCCGCAGCAGCCGCCGATGACGCGGGCGCCGTGCGCCAAGGCGTCGCGACAGAAGGTCTCGTAGTACTCCCGCGACATGTCGGGGTAGAGAACGCGCCCGCCCGTTCGCTGGGCGAAGCCGGCGTTGGGCATGATGGTGAGAGGCAGGTCCGCACCGCGGGCCATGCTCTCCAGCACCGCCAGGCTCGCCTGCGGCCCGAGGCTGCAATTCACCCCGAAGGCCTGCACCTGGCCCGAGCGCGCCACGCGGCCGAAGGCGGTGGCGGCATCCTCTCCCGAAGCGAGCTCGCCGTGCTCGTCGAAGCTCATGGAGGCGAACAACACCGTCGAAGCGCTCACCTGGCGTACCGCGTCGATGGCGAGGACCAGATCTTCGAGGCGCGAGAAGGTTTCGAGGAGCAATAGATCGACGCCCCGTTCGAGCAGGGCTTCCGCTTGCTCCTGGAACTGGCGCCGCTGCTGCGCCGTGCTGGGGTTGGCGTCGAGGAGCCAATCGGCGTCGAGCGGACCGAGGGAGCCGGCGATCCACACGGGACGGCCGCAGGCGTCGCGGGCGTCGCGTGCGATCTTCACCGCTGTGGCGACCAGCTGGTCTGCCTGCGCCCCCAGACCCAGGCGTTCGAGCCGCGCCCGGCTGGCGCCGAAGGTGTTCGTGGTGATCATGCCGGCCCCGGCCGCGATGTAACTCATGTGGATGCTCTGGACGATCTCAGGATGGGCGAGATTGACCTCGAGCAGGGCATGGGCCATGGCTGCGGGGCCGCCGCGCGGCAGTGAGCGGGCGATCATCGAGCCCATGGCGCCGTCGGCCACCAGGATGTCGCGGCGCAGCGTTTCGAGGAGAGTGGACAAGAGGATCTCCCAGCAGGCGTTTGGGAAGCTTAGCACAGCACCCGCCGGCGTCGTGGCGGTGGGGCGCTGCCGCCGTCGCCGCCGTGGCGGCGGTTGCGGCGTCGCAGGGGGGGCCCGTAGGATGCGCACGTTCCCGGTGCACGAAAGGAAGCAGCGTGGCGGGCGAGCAGCGGAAGCGCGCGCATGCGGTGCGGGGCACCGTCGTCCAGGTCGAGTTCAGCAGCCGCGTGCTGCGCCGCAACCCTCTCGGCGACCCCAGCGTACGCCGTCTTCCCGTGTACCTGCCGCCGGGGTATGCGACCTCGTCACGGCGCTATCCCGTGCTCTTCGCCCTCTCCGGTTTCACCGGCTCGGGCCGCTCCTGGCTCAACACCTCGCCCTGGGGTGAAGCCCTCGACGCTCGACTCGACCGCCTGCACGCCACCGGTGTGTTGGCGCCGACCATCGTCGTCATGCCGGACTGCTGCACGCGGTGGGGCGGCAGCCAGTACCTCGACTCCAGCGCCACCGGTCGCTACGAGGAACATCTGATCGGCGAAGTCGTGCCTTGGGTGGAGAAGAGTTGCCGTACCTTGCCCGGCCGCGCGCACCGCGGCGTCTTCGGCAAGTCGAGCGGCGGCTACGGGGCCCTGCGGCTCGGCATGCGCCACCCCGAGGTGTTCGGCGCCGTGGCGTGTCACAGCGGCGACATGGGCTTCGAGTTCTGCTACTTCCCGGACTTCCCCAAGTTCTTGCGCCAGGTGGAACGCCACGGCGGTGTCGCAGGATTCGTCCGCGCCTTCGAAGCGTCGCCGCGCAAGAGCCACGAGCTCTTCGACGCCATGAACATCCTGGCCATGGCGGCCTGCTACTCGCCGCAGCCCGGCCGGCCCTTCGGTATCGGCTTGCCCATGCATCTGCACACCGGGGCCCTGGACCGCGGCACCTGGGAGCGCTGGCTGCGCCAGGACCCGCTACGGCTGCTGCCGCGCCATGCCGCCGCACTCCGGAGCCTGCGGTTGCTCTACCTGGACTGCGGCAGCAGCGACGAGTTCGCCTTGCACCTGGGGGCCCGTCAGTTCCACGCCGGCCTGCAGCGTCTCGGCATCCGCCACCGCTACGAGGAGTTCGACGACGGGCACATGAACGTTTCCTACCGTTTGGACCGCTCCCTGCCACTCCTCCGCCGCGCTCTCGGGCGGCGCCCCTCGAAGCCGCGGCGCTCCCGGAACCAAAAGGTGCTGCGGCGCCTTGGTATGCGTGGGTGATGATCGCGGCTCGCCCGCCCGTCCCCCGGGCGGTGGCCTGCCCGAGACCTCGAGCGGCGGCTGCCGGACACCGGCTCCTTCCCGGGGGCGTGCCGGTTGCGCCGCGATTCCCTGCGCCCTTATATTGACGGGGTTTAGCTCGCCCAACGGGACCGAAGTGCGCCCTCGACATGGAGTCGGCTGGCGGCGGAGCTTCGGTAAGGGCGGGTTGCCCGCATCCATCCTCGAACGTCAAGAGCGTGGAACCCAGGAACCAGGTGGTGTGATGCAGTCGTTCGCGAAGCCGTTTCTCCGCTTCCTTGAGCGCCGTGCCCGCGTGACGCGGCGCGCGCTCCTCTTGCTGGCCGTGGGGGTTTTCCTCGCCCCTGGTTGGGCCTCGGCCGGGCGGGACATGTCGCAAGTCGATGAAGCTCTCGCCAAGGACGATCTCGCCACCGCTCGCCAACTGCTGGAGCAGATGCTGGCGGCGCAGCCCGACGACCCCCAGGTGCACGGGCTGCTGGGCGAAATCCGCTGGCGGCGCGGCGAGTTGAAAGAGGCGCGGGAACATTTCGACAAGGCCCTGGCCAAGAACCCGGCAGACGCCCATGCGCTGGCGGGAAAAGCGCTGGTGGCGCTGGCCCAGGATGATTTGCCGGGAGCCGAGCAGCTGGCGACCAAGGCGCTGGAAGCGGACAAGAAGGAATGGCTCGCCAATTTCGCCATGGGTCGGGTGATCCTCGCCCAGGGCAAAGTGGAAGCCGCCTTCAGCTATCTCGAGAAGGGCAAGGACACCAAGAAGCGCGGCGATGGTCGCGACCTCTTCGAGGAGGGGATGGGCCTCTTGGCGCTGGCGGAGAAGGACGTGGAAGGCGCCGAGACCAATCTCATCCGCGCCCGCGCTTTGGCGCCAAACACGGTGGAGCACGTGATGGCGCTGGCGGCCATGTACGAATCGACCCAGCAATGGGGGCAGGCGGCGAAGGTGCTCGAGGACATGGGGGCGAAGATCGGCAAGACCCCGCAGCTGTCCTACCGCCTCGGACGCGCCTACGAGAACATGAACCGGCTCAACGAAGCCGCCAAGGAATACCAGTCGACGTTGCAGGCGGATTCCACCTACGCACCGGCGCTGGCCTCTCTCGGCCACCTCTTTCTCTTGGACACCAAGCGGACGCCGGCGGCGATCAACCTCTTGAGCCGCGCCGTGGCCCTGCGACCCACGGCGGCAACGCGCCTCGACCTGGGGATCGCGCTCACCCGAGACAACCGCGCCGCCGAGGCCATCCCGCATCTGGAAGCGGTGCTCGCCGAGAACCCCGAGCCGGCGGTGAAGCTGGCCTTGGCCCGGGCCTACCTCAAATCGGACAACGCCGCCAAGGGCTTGGAGATGTTCAAGGCGAACCCGGAGCTCGCCAACGAGGCGCAGGCGTCCGACATGGTCCTGGTGGGGACGGCCTGGATCCAGGCCAAGGATTACCCGAAGGCCCGTGCTGCCCTCGACAAGGCGGAGGAAAAGGATGCCACGCTCTCCGACATCCCTTACCGCCGCGGCCTGATCCTCCTCTACGAGAAGAACTATCCCGCCGCCATCGAGCAGCTGCAGAAGAAGATCCTCGCCGATCCCCAGAGCGCCAATGCCTGGCTCAATCTCGCCATCGCCTACCAGGGGAACCGGGACCCCAAGGCTGCAGCGGAGGCCTATCGCAAGGTGACCGAGCTGGCGCCGAACTCGCTCCAGGCCTGGACCAGCTACGCCAACGTCCTCTCCGAGCAGGGTGCGAACGACCAGGCCAAGGCGGCCTTTGACAAGGCTTTGCAGATCGATGCCAAGAACGCCCCGGCGCTGCGGGGGCGGGGCTACCTCTACCTGGCCGCGTCGCAGTATCCTCAGGCCATCACCGATCTGCGGGGGGCGACGGCGAGCGACCCCAAGGATCCCCAGGGCTGGGTCTGGCTGGGTCAGGCCCTGCTCAACTCGGGGAACAAGCCGGATGCGGAAGCTGCCTTTCAGAAAGTGCTGCAACTGGAGCCGGGCAACGCGGCGGCGAAAGAGGGGTTGGACGTGATCAAGGGCAATTCACGCTAGACGAGCACGCGGGGAGGTGCCGATGGCGGTCAAGATCGAGAAGCTGGGGGATGTCGCCGTGGTGGTGCCGGAAGGCAATTTCTTCGGCGGCAAGGAAACCGACGAGTTGGACAAGACCATCAAGGCCCTGCAGGGCGACGAGAACAAGAAGATGGTCCTCGATCTCGGCCGGGTGAATCATTTGAACAGTATGGCCATCGGTCTGCTGGTCGGGGCCCATACGAATTACCAGAAGCGGGGCGGCCGGATCGTCCTCGCGAACGTGGATCGGAGAATCTCCAATGTCTTCGTCGTCACGAAGCTCTCCCTCGTCTTCGAGGTGGCGAACACTCGCGAGGAAGCGCTCGCGGCGCTCGGAGCTTAGTGGTCCGTTCGCGAACCGCGTGGTGGCTCTGACACCCGACGACATGGTGGTGTCGCGCTACACCCGTTTCGCCGATGCCAAGCTCTCCGATCAGCTCCTCAAGGCGGCCATCGAGGAGCGGGCGCGGCGCCTGGAGACCCAGCGCCGCCGGCGCAGTGTCCCGGTCGATCACGCGGCGCTGCGGGCGCGCCGCCTGGCGGCCTTGCAGGCCGCTGGCAAGCTGAAGCCCAGGCTCAAAATCCTGCGTGAGCCCCTCCCGCCGGAGAAGCGGCTCGATGCACCTACGGACGACAAGAAAGCGAGGCGATGGACAGTGCGAGGCGCGTTGTGGCTCTGGTTCGTCATCTTCGGTTCCCTGGGAGTGGGGTGGGTCATCTTCAAGCAGCTGCCGGAGAACATCCAAGCCGGCGGCGTCATGGTGGCCGTGCTCATCGCTCTCGCCATCATCATTTCCGTCATCATCCTGGAGCGCCTGTGGACGATCCGTGGCGCCAAGGGGCGTGAATCGCTGTCGGTGTTCGTCAAGAAGATCCAGGCGACGATCCAGAACAACGATCTGGAAGGGGCCCTGGATCTGTGCCGCCGCCAGCGCGGCGCGCTGGCCAACGTGGTCTATGCCGGCGTCGACACCTTCATGGCGACGGAACGCAAGGAGATGACCGACGAGGAGCGCATGGAGGAGACGCGGCGGGCCCTGGAAGAGGCCAACGCCCTGGAGACGCCGCTCCTCGAGCGCAACCTGGTGTTCCTCTCCACCATCGCCTCCATCGCCACGATGACGGGGCTCACGGGGACGACGCGCGGCATGATCCGCGCCTTCTCCGCCATGTCGAGCCAGGGCATGCCCGATGCCACCCAGCTGGCGCTGGGGATCTCCGAGGCCCTGTGGAACACGCTGCTCGGTCTGGTCATCGCCCAGGTGGGGATCATCGCCTTCAACTACTTCTCCACCCGGGTGGACAATTACAACTTCATGATGGACGAGACGGTGCACGAGATCCTGCAGCTGCTGTCGCGCAAGGAGAAGACCGTCGTCGCCTGAACGCCTGAACGGCGTGGGCGCGGCGCGAGCGAGGAGCTAAGTCGTGGGAAAGAAGCGCATCGGCATCGCCATCGACATGACGCCGTTCGTGGACATCGGCTTCCTCCTGCTCATCTTTTTCATGAGCACGACGTCGTTCAAACCGCCGGAGCCGATCCAGCTGTCGCTCCCCTCGTCGAATTCGGAGTTCAAGGTGCCCGAGAGCGACGTGCTGGTCCTCTACGTGGACAAGGACGGTACCCTGGCCATCCAGCTGGGACTGGTGGCCAAGGAAGCCGAGTTCATCGAGGCCAAGGACCTGGCGACCTACGTGATGAACGCCCGGGCGCGGAATCCGAAGCTGCGCATGGCGATCCGCGCCGACAAGGACGTCCCCTACGGGGTGATGGCGGACGTCATGAAGGCCATGCAGATTTCCAACACCCTGCGCTTCAACCTGGTCACCGAGTTGGAGCAGGGGACGTTCGATCTCAGCATCGAACCGAGCAAGGGTCACTGACAGGAACGCGTGCCCCCTGATCCGGGGCGCGCCGAGGAGGTGAGAGTCCATGGGTGGTCTGGACATCGCAGCCCACGATACAGGTGGAGGCAAGAAGAAGGGCGTTCTCAGTCACAAGAAGAAGGGTCGCGGGCGTATCGCCATCGACATGACACCGTTCGTGGACATCGCCTTCCTGCTCCTCATCTTCTTCATGGTGACCACGGTGTTCCGCCTGCCCCAGGCCATGGAGCTCAACCTGCCGCCGGAAGAGGCGGAGGTGGAGGTGGCGGAATCCAACGTCTTCATGCTCTACGTCCACGGCGACGGGGAGATGGTGTACCGCCTGGGCACCGACGGACCGCTGGAAGTAGTGCAGTTCGCCGGGCTGCGGGAGATGCTGCACGACATGCTGAAGCAGAACGACAAACTCATTACCTTGGTCAAATTCGAGCGCACGACGCCGTACCACTGGATGGTGGACGTCCTCGATGAGTTTCTCCTCGGCAACATCAACCGTTACAGCTTCGACGCCATGACCCCGGAGGAAGTGGCCGAGGTCAAGGGAGGAGCTTGATGGCGACGGTACGGCTCGGATACGAAGCCGCCGGGCGCTTCCCGCGCTGGGGTTACCTCGACAAGTTCTACATCAACGAGGTGATGCCTCGCGCCTTCATCGTCACCGCGATCTTCTGCCTGGTCGGGGCCGGATCCTGGTACGGCTACAAGAGATACGACGAGTACCGGCGCGGCAAGAAAGTGCATGGGGCCACGCGCAAACCCGTACGCGTGCTGACCGCGGCGGAGATCGGCGTACCTCCGTCGTTGATGCAGACCCAGACGACGGCGGTGAAGGTGGAGGTGCGCACCGCCCCGAAGGTGGCCATGCCGGTGCCCGTGCCCGATGAGGAAGCCGTCGAGGAAACCATCGCCACCAGCGAAGAGATGTCCGCCGGCAACGCCAATCCCCTGGGGATGGCACTCGGTGCCGGCGACAGCCTGGTGATCGATGCCGGTGACGTGGGATTGCCGAGCCCCGACGAGTACGTTGCCTTCGAGAAAGCGCCGGAGCTGGTGAAGATGGATCCGGTGTCCTATCCGGACATCGCCCGCGAGGCTGGCGTCGAGGGCACGGTGCTCGTCCGCGTCCTCGTGGGCGACGATGGCTTCGTCAAGGACATGATCATCATCCAGAGCGTGCCGATGCTGGACGAGGCCGCCGCCGATGCGGCCTGGACCGCGGTGTTCAAGCCGGCGCTGCAGAAGGACCGGCCGGTGGCGGTGTGGATGGTGATCCCTCTCGAGTTCAGTCTGCACGAGTAGGTGCGGTGCTGCCGGCTGTCGCGCCCGCGCCCGCGGCGGCACGCCACGGCGCCGCTGCTCCCGGGTGGTCTTCTGGGTGTCCCCGCGCTTCCCTTCTCCGTCGCCGCGATCCCGCTGCCTCCGTCGCGACCGCGCTCTCGTCCTGGCGCTTGTCATGAGCGGTGCCAGTGCGGGCGGCGCCCTCCCCAGCTGGTGCGCCCCTGCTCCCCTCGCTGCCGCGGCGCGCGGCGGCGCCCCCGACGCCACCTGGCGGCAGGCGCCGCTCTGGGACGACGGCAAGGCCGAGTTCGCGGCGTACGAGATCACCTGGCGGCGCTACGACCATCTCTATCCGGGACAGGCGCTGCTCGTCCTCGTCAAGGAACCTTGGGCGCCGGAGCTGGACGTCAAGGCCGACCGGCCGCGCCCGGACGGCTTCGACGTGCTCAAGCTGAACCATGTGCGCGACGTGCCGACGGGAATCTACACCTACCATCAGATGGCGAGCGTCTACTTCCGGCGTGACTCTGCGGCGCTCGTGAAGCTGGCGACGTCGAGCACCGAAGCCTGTGGCGTGGCGACGGCGCTGCTCCGGGATGGAACGCTGAGCACGCACTCCTACTTCGACGGCGAAGGGGACCGCAGCCAGACGTTCCCGGCGGCGGCCATCCCGGAGGATGCCCTGCCCGCCCTGCTGCGCGACTATGTGCGGGGGGAGCCGCCGCCCTCGCTCGATGTCTTTCCGTTGTTGCTCATGGGAAGGTTCGGCCGGCTCGAAGCCGAAACTTGGCGGGTGAGCAAGCGGCCGGCCGCGACGCTCCAGGTGCCGGCGGGAACCTTCACCGCCGTCGAGATCGTTCTGGAGAGCGGCACCGCCACGCGTGCCTATGCCTTCGAGCAGGCGCCACCGCACCGGCTGCTGCGCTACCGCGATGCGCAAGGCACCGAGTATCGCCTCGTCAAAACGGAGCGACTCGCCTACTGGCGGTTGCACGCCCCGGGCGACGAAGCCTGGTGGCCTGCATCCCTGCGACCGCCAGCTGCCGCCGCACCGAAAGCGCCGGAGGTACGGCCATGAGGTTCTCGGGATCGGCGCGCTCCTTGTGCTCCGCGCTCAGCACGTTGCGGCCCACTTTCGTCCGGGCTCTTTGGAGCTGTGTCATCCCGTGCGTGGGAGTGGCCGGTGCGGTCGGGGCGGAGTCGGATCCGCCCGTGCCGGCGGCGGCGCGTGCGGCTCTGCTCGTGCGCCCGGATCGGGTGGAAGCGCAACCGGCGGCGTCCCTGGCGCTCGGCCTCCCGTGGTTGCTGCGCAGCTTCGTGAGCCCGGCGGCGCTGGGCTCGCGCGGCGAGCGCTTCACCATTCTGGTCGTGGATGCGGGGAGCGCCCCGGAAACCGTCGGGCTCGCCCGGGGCAAGGAAGATGTGCGCGAAGTCTTCGCCCGCCTACGCGGCGCGCCGGCGGGCTCGATCGGGCCGCACGAGATCTACGCCCTGCAGCAGAGCCCAGACCGCATCGCTCTCGTCGGGGCGCAGGAGATCGCCGAAGGGAGTACCGCGGGACTCCGGCGACTCCTCGAAACCGTGGCTGCACGACCGGAGCGCCAGGCGCTGGAGCAGACCTTGAGGGCTCAGCCGGTGCCGCAAGCGGCGGCGACTCTGCTCTATTTCTCCGGGGCGGACGAGGCCAATTTCGTCCGCATTCTCCGCGATCTGGACGTGATCTGGCAGGGCCTGGCGCGGGTCGCCGCACCTTACGAGACGGCGCTCAAGCTCCTCGGCACCATGCGTGGCTGTCGTGCCGATGTCTGGCAGGAAGCCGATTCGGTGCGGGTGCAGGTTCTCCTCGTCTGCCCCGGCAGCTTGGAAGCCAAACGCTCGCTGGTGGCGCTGCGCACGGCGCGGCAGCTGGCGCCGCTGGCTTCGGATGCGGCGGTGCGCAACGGCTCCATCACCCCGCAGGACGCGGAGCTGGTGGAAAGCGTCCTCGGCACCATGCGCTCCCGTGCCGAGGGCGAACAGGTCCACGTCGATCTCGCCGTCGCGGCGGAGCTGGTGCTCCCGCGCCACTGAACGCCACGGGCATCCGAGCCTGTGCGAGGGCGAGAGGCGGACGCTCCTGGCGCGCTCTCCGGCGCGCTCGTCACTCGACACGCGGCCTGCTCGCGCCTCCATGCGCTCGCCACGGCCGCGTGACGCCGCCTCTCGTCCTCGGACAGGCTCGGCGCCAAACGCCGAGGTCCCGGGCGAGGCGAGGAGCCGCCGCCTCGAAGCCATCGACGCTCGTCTCGTCTCAGCCTTCCAGTGCCTGCGCGAAATCCTCGCAGAGCTCGTCCACCGACTCGATGCCGACCGAGACGCGCACCAGATCTTCGGTCAAGCCGAGCTTCTCGCGCTCCGCCACCGGCAGGCCGAGATGGGAGCTGCGGGCTGGGCGCACGACGAGGGACTCCGTGCACCCCAGGCTCGCGGCGTGCAGGGGGATGCGGAGGCGCTGGAGCATGCGCTCGGCTGTCGGAGCGTCGGCGGCGTAGAAGGAGAGCATGCCGCCGCAACCGCTGAAGAGCCGGCGGGCGCGCTGGAACCCCGGGTCGGTTTCGAGCCCGGGATATTGCACCCGTCGCACTCGCGGGTGGCCGGCGAGGAAGCGCGCCAGGCGCAGAGCGTTGTCGTTCTGCCGCTGCACCCGGAGCACCAACGTCTTCAGCCCGCGTTCCAGGAGGAAGCAGGCGTGCGGGTCGAGCGCGCCGCCCAGGTGGTTCAGCTTGTGACGCACGCGCTCCACCTTCTCTGCTGCACCCACCACGACGCCGGCCACGATATCGCTGTGGCCGTTCAGGTACTTGGTGGCGCTGTGCACCACTAGGTCGAAGCCGAGCTCGAGGGGCCGGAAGTTGACCGGCGTGGCGAAGGTGTTGTCGATGACACTGACCAGACCGTGCTGCCGCGCGAACGCCACCGCAGCCTCGAGTTCGCCCACCTCCATCAGCGGGTTGGAGATGCTCTCCACGTAGAGGATGCGGGTGTTGCGGCGTAACCCCGCCTCCCAGCCCGCAGGATCGGCCATGTCGATGGGGGTGTGCTGGATCTGCAGGCCCGGAGCGTCGTCGTTGAGGAAGTTCTGCGTGCCGCCGTAGAGCGCGCGGTGGGCGAGCACGTGTTCTCCGGCCCCGACGAAACTGAGCAGGACGCTGGTGATGGCGGCCATGCCGCTCGCGGTCACCAAGGCATCCTCGCCGCCTTCGAGTGCCGCCAGCCGGCGGTGCAGGAGGAGGTGGTTCGGCGAGTTGTTGAGCCGGATGTAGCGCACCGCCGCGTAAGAGTCTTCGTCTGCCATGAGATAGTTCGCCGTTTGGAAGATCGGGGAGACGACGGCCCCGGCCTGTCGCGCCTCCGATTGACCGGCGTGGATGACGTTGGTCTCGATGCTCTTGAAACGGCGATAGGCTGCTTCCACGGCGGATCCTCCTGGCGCTGAAAAGTGCGTAGACCACGCAGGAACGGATTATATCCCTCGACGGACCGGGCGTCGCGACAGCAAAACGGCGCGCCGAGGGAGGATCGACTGGCGCGCTCTCCGAAGTGCGTGTAAGATGATGTTCTCGCCCGGCTCCGAAGAGCCTGCCGCCGTTCCCTGGGGAGTGCCGGAGACCCGCATGCCCACCAAGCTGCACACCGTATGCAATCGTGACTGTCCCGATGCCTGCGGCATCGTGGCCACGGTGGAAGATGGCCGCGTTCTCACCATCGGCGGCGATCCGGAGCATCCCGTCACCCGCGGCTTCCTCTGCGAACGCACCAGCCGCTTCCTGCAGCGTCAGTATGACCCGTCGCGCCTCGTGCGCCCGCTGCTGCGGCACAACGGCTCCTTCGCCGAGGTGGGCTGGGACGAGGCCCTGGACTTCATCGCTGCCGGCCTCGAGCGCATCCGTCGCGAGTCCGGGCCCGAAGCAGTGCTGCACTACCGCTCCGGGGGTTCCCTCGGCGCGCTCAAGGTGGTGAACGACTGGTTCTTCGAGTGTTTTGGCGGCGCCCGGGTGAAGAAGGGCGACATCTGCTCCGGTGCGGGCGAGTCGGCGCAAGTCCAGGACATGGGCGTGAGCGATTCCAGCGACCTCGAGGATCTCCTGCACAGCCGCTGCATTCTGCTCTGGGGCAAGGGGGTCACCACTTCCTTCGTGCACATGCTGCCAGTGCTGAAGGCAGCGCGAAAGCGTGGAACCGTCGTCGTTCTCATCGATCCGGCACCGGGGAAGACGGCCCGCTTCGTCGATCTCGTCCTGCGCCCCCGGCCGGGGACGGACCGCTTCCTCGCCTTGGGGCTAGCGCAATGGCTCGACGCCCACGATGCGGTCGACCCCACGCTGCCCGATTGGTCGGTGGGGCACGCTCGGCTGCTCGAGCTGGCCCGCTCACGCTCGCTGGAGGACTGGGCCCAGGCCGCGGAGGTGCCCGCGTCGGCGCTGGAGCAGGTGGCCGAGCTCTTCGGCACGGGCAAGCCCGCGAACATCCAGGTGGGGTGGGGCCTGCAGCGCCGGCGCCACGGCGGTGTCACCGTTCGTCTTCTCGATGCCCTCGGCGCCCTGAGCGGCAACCTCGGTGTTTCCGGCGGCGGCGTTACTTTTTATTACAAGCGCCGACGCGCTTTCGACACGGCGCGCTGGGGCGCCCCGGCGTCGCGTCGCGGCATTCCGGAGCCGCTCCTCGGGCAAGGGATTCTGGAAGCCGTCGATCCACCCGTCCGCGCCGTCGTCGTCGACAACGGCAATCCCGTGGCGATGCTGCCGGATTCCCACACCGTGGCCCGGGCGCTCGCATCGCGGGAACTCGTCGTCGTCATCGATCAATTCATGACCGACACCGCGTCTTGCGCCCACGTCGTGCTACCGGTGACGACCATGCTGGAGGAAGAGGATCTGCTGGGTGCCTACGGGCACCATTATCTGCGGATGGCGCAGCCGGTGGCGCGACGACCGGAAGGCGTCCGGTCGGATCTCGAGATCTACCAGGCTCTGGCCGACCGTCTCGGTTTCGGAGCGCGGATGGCCGGCTCGGCACGGGAGTGGTGCGAGCGGTTGCTCGCGCCCTTGGCCGGCCAGGTGGATCTGGACGAGATGCAGAGGCGCGCGGTGCGGAACCCTCTGGCGCCCCGGGTGATCTTCGCCGACCGGAAGTTCCCGACCCCGGACGGGAGGTTCCACTTCGTCGAGGAAGTTTCGCTCGCCCCGGAAACCTCCGACCCCGAGTTCCCCTTGACCCTCGGCTCCTTCTCCACGCCGGAGGCGCAATCGTCGCAGTGGTCGCGTCCCATCGCCGGCCGGCCGTTGCCGGTGCGCTGTCATCCGAGCGCGGCGCCCTGGGCCGAGGCAGGCGAGACCGTCCGCCTGCGCAGCCGACTCGGCACCATGGAGGTGCGGCTGGTGCTGGACGACGCGGTGCACCCGAGCCTCGTCTGCATCCCCAAGGGTGGCTGGCTCGTGCACGGGCAGGCGGCCAACAGTCTGCTGCGGGCGACCACCACCGACATCGGCCTCGGCGCCGCCTATTACGATGAGCCGGTGCGCCTCGAGCCCCTTTCCGCTTTTGACTTGAACCTGTGACTCCCGCCTTCCGCCCCTGACGCATGAACCCGTGACTCGCGCCTTCCGCCTCGACGGTTGCATCCCTCGCTCTTCGAGTTCCTCGCCGCCGCCCGCAACCCAGCCCGCCCGTCCGCGCGCGCCCTCCGTGCGTTTCTGGGCCGCGCGGGGAGCCGCTCTCGGCTTTGTTGCGCAAAGCACTTGACAGCACTCCAGAGAGCGCGCAACCTTTCTGTATGTCGGCTCAGCCGCCACCCCTGCGACCGGTGCCGGAACCGCGTTCGCTGCACCACCATGCGCTGAACGATCTTCGCTTCATCCGTCAGACGATGGAGCGAGCCGCCTCCTTCACCGCGGTCCCGGGATGGGGTGGTGTGGCGGTGGGTCTGACTGCGTTCGGCGCCGCGGGCATCGCGGCGCAGCAGGCGAGCGCCTCGACCTGGCTCGGTGTCTGGCTGGCCGAGGCCGCGGTGGCGGCCGCCATCGGGACCTGGGCCACGGTGCGGAAGGCGCGGGCGGTCGGGCTCTCCCTGCTCCGCGGCGCCGGTCGCAAGTTCCTCTTCGGCCTGGGCCCGCCGATTCTCGCCGGAGGAGTGCTGACGCTGGCGCTCTTCCGCTTGGGGGCGACGCACGCGTTGCCCGGGATGTGGCTCCTCATGTATGGCGTCGGCACGGTCGCCGCTGGCACTTTCTCGGTCCGTGTCGTGCCGGTGATGGGGTTTTGTTTCATGCTCCTCGGCATGGCGACGCTGCTCTTGCCGGCGGCCTGGGGCAATGCCTGCATGGCAATCGGCTTCGGCGGCCTGCACTTGGTGTTTGGTTGGATCATCGCTCGGAGGCACGGTGGCTAGAGAGAGCGGAGCATCGCGCAGCGGCGCACGCAAGACCACGGGGGAGACGAAGCCGAACGGCGTGGCGCGCGTGGCCAACCGGGAGGCACAGCAGCTCGACCGGGTCATCCACGAACGCATTCGGCTCGGCATCGTCAGCGCCCTGGCCGCCAACGAGTCGCTCTCGTTCGGCGAGCTCAAGGATCTCCTCCAGGCCACCGACGGCAATCTGAGCGTGCACGCGCGCAAGTTGGAAGAGGCGCAGTACATCGCGTGCACCAAGTATTTCGAGGGCCGGGTGCCGCGCACGCGCTACCGCCTGACACCAGCAGGACGGCGTGCCTTCGAGAGCTATCTCAACCACATGGAAGCGCTCATCCGCGTCATGCGGCGGAAACAGGGGTGAAGCGGTTGCCGGAAGCATTCGAACCGGGCGGCGCCGGGCGGAGTGGTGCGCTGCGCAGCAGCGATGCGCCACGGCACGGAGTGGCCGGAGGCCGCAACGAATGGGAGGGCGAGCCTCCCCGGGGCGCGCTGCACGTGGCGATCATCATGGATGGCAGCGGCCGTTGGGCCGAGGCGCGGGGCCGCCCGCGGCTCGACGGTCACCGTGCGGGCGAACAAGTCGTGCGGAAGCTAGTGGCGGCAGCGCCGGCTCTCGGGATCGGCACGCTCACGCTCTTCGCTTTCTCCTCCGACAACTGGAAGCGCCCGATCGGCGAAGTGAACGCGCTGCTCTGCCTGCTCCGCGATTTCCTCTTGGACTGGCGAGGCGAGGCGCTTGCCCGCGACATCCGGATCGAGGTGCTGGGCCGTCGCGATCGGCTGTCGCCGGGGTTGCGGGCTGCCGTGGACGCGGCCCGCGCCGCGACCGCGGGCAGCCATGGCCTGCACCTGCGGCTCGCCATCGACTATTCCGGGCGGGACGCCATTCTGCGCGCCGCGCGCCGACTGGCCGGCGGCTGCACGGAATCCGGCCCTTCCGAGAGCGACCGGGTCGCCGATCACGACGCCTTCGCCCGGGCTCTTGCCGACGATGAAGCCGCTGGCCTTCCCGCGCCGGCGGTGGATCTCCTGGTGCGCACGGGCGGGGAACAGAGGCTGAGCGATTTCCTCCTCTGGGAAAGCGCCTACGCCGAGCTCTACTTCACCAAGAAGATGTGGCCCGACTTCGGCGTCGCCGACCTGCGCGCCGCCGTGGACGAGTTCCGCGCCCGGGAGCGGCGCTTCGGCTGCCTCCCCGGCGCCCGCTCCTGAGTTCGAGCCCTGCTTTCGCGCTTCCGTTCCTGCCCGGTGCGATACCGGTACAGCTTCGCCCCGCAGCGTCGCGGGTCAGCATGCCGAGCGCGGCGAAGACCTCTCAGCTACTCGGCAGCAAGCGTCGGAAAGGAAGAAGGCCGCCGGACCGAAGTCCGGCGGCCTTCTCGTATGGGGTGGACGATGGGACTCGAACCCACAACAACTAGGACCACAACCTAGGGCTCTGCCAATTGAGCTACGCCCACCGTGATCCGAGCACGCGACCGCGAGGCCGTTGCCCTGGAGCGGGAACTCTACCAGATCCCCGAGAGAACAAGAAGGCGCAGCGGGAAAGACCAGCGGGGAAAAGACCTTTCGAGAAAGTCTCGATGGCGCTACGGTCCGACGCCGGGCGGCCCCCTTCCGGAGACCGATGCAGCTCGAAGTCCTGTTCGAGGACAACCATTGTCTGGCGTTGAACAAGCCGGCGGGGATGCTGGTCCAGGGCGACCGGACCGGTGACCCGACGCTCGCCGACGCCGCCGGGTCGTACTTGCGCCAGCGGTATGGCAAACCCGGACGCGTGTTCGTCGGCGTCGTGCACCGGCTGGATCGGCCGGTCTCCGGTGTGGTGCTGCTGGCGCGTACCAGCAAGGCCGCTTCGAGGCTCGCCGAGCAGTTCCGGCGCGGCAGCGTCGGCAAGCGCTACCTGGCCCTGGTGGAGCAGGCGCCGCAAGCGCCGTCCGGAACCCTCGTGCACCATCTGGCCAAGGACGAGGCCACGAACCGGACGCGCGTGGTCGGCGCCCGTCACGCTGGAGCGCGGCTCGCGCGCTTGCGCTATCGTGTCGTGACCCAGCACCCCGGCGGTGCGCTCCTGGAAGTGGAGCCCGAGACCGGTCGCTCGCACCAGATCCGGGTGCAGCTCGCCGCCTGCGGCGCCATCATCGTCGGTGACGTGCGCTACGGCTCGCGCCGGCGCCTCGGCAACATGCTGGCGCTTCACGCGTCGCAGCTCGAGTTCGAGCACCCGACGCGGGAGGAGCGGCTCCGGGTCGAAGCGCCTTTGCCCGCGAGCTGGCAGTTGCTGCTGCAGGGTGGCTGAAACAGGAGGCACATGGTACGGCTGACGCGCATCTACACCCGCGGCGGCGATCGCGGCATGACGTCCCTCGGCGACGGCACGCGGGTGCCCAAGACGCACCGGCGCATCACGGCCTACGGCACGGTGGACGAGCTGAACAGCGTACTCGGAGTCGCTGCCGCACTGCGTGGCCTCGCCGCGGCGGATCGGGAGTTGTTGCGGCGCCTGCAGAACGACCTCTTCGACCTGGGTGCCGATCTCTGCGTGCCCCGCCGGGCCCACGAAGACTCGGCCCGGCACCTGCGCATCGTGCCGGAGCAGGTGGCGGTTCTCGAAGCCGCCATCGACGAGCGCAACGAGCGCTTGCAGCCGCTCAAGAGCTTCGTCCTTCCGGGGGGCACGGCCTCGGCTGCCGCACTGCACCAAGCACGCACCGTCTGCCGGCGGGCCGAGATCGAGGTGGCACGCCTGCTCGAAATGGAGCCTGAGGCGGTGGGCGAGCAAGTGCTGCCGTACCTGAACCGGCTTTCCGATCTCCTCTTCGTCATGGCGCGGTGCGCCAACCGCATGGGCCGGAGCGATGCGCTCTGGCGGCCCGGTGCTGGTCGGAGCTCCCAGGCGGTGCCGGTGCGGAAGTCACGATCGCAGGGTCGCCGAGGAGCGCGGCCCGACGAGCGGCGAAGCAAGCGTCCCCGCGCGCGACGAAGCGAGGCGGCAGGCCGCCGCTCTCCACGACGACGTCGCTGATTTCGCCGTTGCGGTGGAAGACAAAGAGATCGACGGCGAGCAACCAGCGTGAAAACGAAGACGGGGAGCTTTGCGCTCCCCGTCGGCCGGGCCTCTGCACCTCGGCGTCAGTGCAGCGCCTCCTTGCTGCTTCGGCCGTGAGGGATTCTCACGGGACCGCCGCGGCGCGGTCAAGCGCACCTTGCCGAATGCAACGCGCTGCGCCGGCGCGCCGCGCGCCGAGTGGCCAAAAATCTGACAAGAACTCGTCTCCACACGCGCGGACGGCGTCAGGACCGGGCCTGGCTGTCCGGAAAGCGCCCCGCAAACCCGCTCCCCGTAAGGAAACGCGGGGTACGAGGATCATTCCACCGGGGGCGTGAAAGCTTCGCCGCGCAGTCCCTTGGACACTTCGGCCGCGAAGGCCGTGACATTCCACCACGGCCCGGGAGCGCCTTTGTACTCGTGCATCCAAAAACCGGGACGAGGGAGGCGCTTCTCCCACACTGCTTTCTTGTCGTAGAGAAGGAAGACGTCGTAGAGGCGCAGATTGACGTCGAAGGTGATGGCGTCGAGAAGCTGCGCATTGAGCAACCGCTGCGGATCCCAGAAATGAGTCACCCGCGGGTCGTTGCATCGCGCCGCCGCTGCCGCCACGGCGGTCTCGTCGTCCTTGTCCAGGACTTTGAGCCAAATGAGAATGACGGCGATATCGGCGGACGGATTCTTCGCCAGGATTTCGCGCTGTAGCTCACCGGCGTTCGCGAGACAGCGCGGGCAGGACGGCGCCAGGAAAGCCACGACCCGCACCTTCTGGGAAGCGTTGTTGAAGGGCTCCCGTGCCGTGAGCCGGTTCTCCAGCAAACGGTACGCCGCCGCCCCGGACGGCGCCGGGGCGGGAGGGGGAGAGGGCGTTTGCGACGCTGCGGCAGGCGGCGGCGTGGCAGGCGACGAGGACGCAGGCGACGTCCCGGCCGGCGTTGCCGGCGCAGCCGCGGCGAGGTCGAGCGTCTCCCGTGCTCCCCGCAGGGCGGGCGCCGGCGCCGCGACCACGAGGGCCGTGGCCGCCGAGAACAGGCCTAGAGCCAAGCGGGCGCCGGCCGAGACCGGTGCAGCGGGAATGCGCATGTGCGGGCCTCCGCTTCGGGAAGTGGTGTCGTCAAGAAAGTTAGCCAACGCCGCAGGCCGAGACAAGAGGGGGTTGCTTGCGGCGAGAGCCGCGGACTAGTCAGAATGCTCCCCGCCGGTGCAGTCGCGCGGCCTGGCGCCGAGGGCACGATCGCGACAGGCTCTTGGCGGGTGTCTCCACCCACCGGGACATTTCATTCGACCGCGTTTCATGAGGTCTGCATGGGAACCAGCGCCGACGACGCGCTTCAGAACATCGAAGCGGCACTCCAAGAAGGCGACTACGAGCAGGCGGTCAACCTGGCGGCGAAGGCAGCCCGGCGGTTTCCCACCGATCCGGACGTACAGGCCGCCTATGGCGAGGCCCTCTGGTCCATGGATGAGGTGGAAGCAGCCCGCGCCGCCTTCGAGACCGCAGTGCAGCTGGCGCCACAATCCGGAATGTTGTGGGCGGACTTGGCGAACGTTCGTCTGGCCCTCACGGAGTTCGAGGCGGCCGGGGAGGCAGCGACGCGCTCCATGACTCTGGAGGTCAACGCGGACGCCCTGGAGATCCTCTGCCGCCTCGCCGAGCGCGACGGCGACCTGAAGAAGGCCGACGCCCTCGCCCGTCGGGCGCAGAAGCTGGATCCGGAAGAGTTCCCGCTGCCCCATCGGGTGAGCGAGGCGGAATTCCACTCCCTGGTGGCGCAAGCGGCGGCAGAGATCCCAGAGCAATTCCAGAATGCCCTGGCCGGAGAGGTGGCGCTCTTGTTGGCGCCGGTGCCGCCGCTCGAGGTGTTGCGTTCCGAGTCGCCGCCCCTCGACCCTCTCCTCCTCGGCTTGTACGAAGGGGTGCCCCTGCCCGAGCGCGATGGCCTGTCCGGGCGGCCCGCGCTACCCGACCGCATCCATCTTTTCCAGCACAACCTGGAACACGTCGCCACGAGTCGCGACGAGCTCATCGAGCAGATCCGCATCACCGTGTTCCACGAGGTGGGGCACTATTTCGGCTTCAGCGACGAGGAGCTGGAAGAGCGCGACTTCGGCTGAAGCCAGAGTCACGGCTCCGACGGGCGGGACGTCACGCCCGTAGGCTGCGAACACGAGGAGGATCGCCATGGCGGAGAAGCTGCCGGACATCATCGAGGGGATCCGGGCCGAGCATCCCGAACTGTGGGATGCGTACACGCACTTGGAGGAGAAGGCCGCAGCCACTGGCCCCCTGGACAAGAAGACGCAGCGGCTGGTGAAGCTGGCGCTCGCTCTCGGGGCGCGCGAGCAGGGCGCAGTGCACTCGCACACGCGCCGCGCCCTGCGACAAGGGATCACGCGGGTCGAGCTGCTGCAGGTGGCGGCTCTCGGCATCACCACCCTCGGCTGGCCACACGCCACGGCGGGCCGGTCCTGGATCCTCGACATCGTGGAGAGCGGCGACAGCGCACCCTGAAGAGCTGCTGCATCTCGCTCCAGGGTCGCGGCACGGCGACGGGTACGATGGAGGGTGGCGCCGAGTCGCCGCTCCCGGCCGGCGGCTGGCCCTGCAGTCGAGAGGCAGGATGATCAAGGCGCAGGCCAGGGAGTACACTGATTCTGGGAACGAAGCATGGACTGCGCGCTGACGACCATGACACTCCAAGGAGAGCCGTGCAGGCAAGGTTCGATGTCGATCGGTTCATCGACGAAGTAAAGCGTGCCCGAGGTGAAGCGCACAGCCAGAAGGCCGTGGATGAGGTACTCGCTCGCGCTGTCGCGGAACCCAGGTCGGTCCTCCTCGGCCTCGGGGAACCGTCGGAAGCCGGGCTCCACACGCTGTACCGGGCCGATGATCTGACCATTCTCAATGTGGTCTGGGCCCCGCTCATGGTGCTCTTGCCCCACAATCACAACATGTGGGCCTCGATCGGCATCTATACAGGCCGGGAGGACAACATCCTCTGGAAGAAAACCGGAGCGGAGGTCGAAGCGGTGAGAGCGGCATCGCTGTCGGAGAAGGAAGTGTTCCCTCTCGGGAAGGAAGCGATCCACTCCGTGACCAACCCCATCGAGCGCCTCACCGGCGCCATCCACATCTACGGGGGAGACTTCTTCGGCGTGCCACGCAGCGAATGGGATCCGGAGTCGCTGCGGGAACGGCCCTGGGACGTCGAAGCCACCCGCAGGCGCTTCGAAGCAGCGAACCGGCGCTTCCAGGACGGCCGCTAGCGCGCCCTTGCACCAAGTGCATCTGAGATCTGCCGCTCGCGCGATGGTTCACCGGCGCTGCCACTGCTGGGCCCGGGACCTGACAGGTCAAGCCTCGAGCGCGCGACCGGCGCGTTGCAAGGCTTCGCCGAAGCGCTGGGCATAATCGCTGCTCGGCAGGATCGAAGCGAGCAGTTCGCCGGCAACGGGGAGCGTCTCCTCCGGGGGCAGGCAGTAGCGCATGAGCAGGAAGCGCTCGCGGTCACGCGCCACCTCGCCGCTCACGTCCTTCCCGTGCAGCACGACCGCGGCGATGTGGTAGGCCAGACGCTCGAAGTCGGGCTCGGCGAGGCCGAAGCGGGTCATCTCTTGCACGCCGAGACGGATGCCGCTCGAGTCGATGAAGCTCGTGTCGTCGGGCAGCGCCTGGTAGTTGGTGAGGATGTTGTTCTGCTCCAGCCGCCGGGCGACCTCCTCGCCGGTGCCGTGGGCGCGGACGCGCAGCAGCACCTGGTGAGTGTGGGTGAAGCCGTCGGCGCGATCGCCTTCCACTTGCAGCCCGGCTGCGTCCAGGGCGCGAGCGAAGGCGCGGGCGTTGCGCAGCACCGCCTTCTGATACTCCCCCTTGAAGGCATTCATCTCGTACGTTGCCAGCAGCAGGCCGAGGAGCGTACCCAGATGGTGATTGCTGGTGGAACCAGGGAAGGCGCGGCTCTTGATCTCCAACCAGAGCTTGCGCAGCGGCGACTCCTTGTCGAAGTTGGAAACCACGACGCCCCGCTGCGGGCCGAAGAAGGTCTTGTGGGTGCTCCCGGTCACCACGTCGGCGCCCTCCTCGAGGGGCGCCTGGAAGGCGCCGTAGAGGCCGAGCACATGGGCCATGTCGTAGTGCAGCAGCGGGCGCGGTTCCCGGTCGCGCACCATCGTCGCCACCTCGCGCACCGGCTCCGGGTAGAGGAACATGCTCTTGCCGAAGACGACGAGTTCCGGCCTGTGTTCCTGCAGCAGCTCACCGAGCTGTGAGAGATCGGTGCGGTAGGGGTTGTCGGCGCGCAAGGGGAAATGCACGACCCGCTCGCGTCCTGTCTCCGGGTCGAAATCGATGCAGTGGAACAGGGCGCCCATGGGCTGTGCGCTCAGGTGGCCGCCCTTGGTGAGGTCGTTGTTCAAAACCTGCCGCAAGCGTCGCGGCGCCTTGCCGCCGGACTCGGTGCTGCGCCAGCGCAGCATCGCCTTGAAGACGACCTCGTTGGCCATCTGGCCACTGATAGGGCGCAGCTCCGCCTCCTCGCAGGCGAAGAAGCGGCAGATTTCGCGGCGCGCCTCCTCTTCCACTTCCTGGATGAAATCGGTGCCCTGGTAGAAGTAGATCTCCCGCCCCTTCAGGGTGCGGTGCTCGGCGTAGCGACCCGCTGGGTCGGCGATCTCGCACAGCTTGACCAGAAGGCTCGGGGTCGTTTCCGAGGGGATCAGGTTGAAGCAGCGGCGCTGCCGCCAGAGGTTGTTCTGGACCGTGCGTCGAGCGAGGGCGGCGACGCGCCCATGCAGTTCGGACATCAGTTCCCTCCCTGAGGGCTCCCGCCCAAGTGCAGGACGACTTCCTCGATGCGCACCCGTTCGTACTGCCGGCAGCGTTCGTGCACCTCCAGCACGCCGCGCAGCTCGCCTCGGGCAGTGCACCAGCCGTGCAGAAAACCGCGAACCAACAGCGGGTCGGTTTCCAGGGTGATCTTCACGCAGGCGCTCACGCCGCCTCCGTCGCGTTCTCAGCGGAAGAAGACGAGGGTCAGGAGCACGAACACCGGCACCAGGAGCGGCAAGGACCAGCGAAAGAGGTAACCGAGGAAACTGGGCATGGCCACGCCGCGTTCCTCCGCGATGGATCGTACCATGAAGTTCGGAGCGTTGCCGATGTAAGTGTTGGCGCCCATGAAGACCGCGCCGCAGGAGATGGCGGCGAGCAGAGTTCCCTGTTCCGTGCTCAACCGGTGCACGGCCTCGTGCGGCGTCCACCCCGGGAAGTGGGCACCGATCGCGGCGCTCAGGAAGGTGAGGTAGGTCGGCGCGTTGTCCAGGACCGAGGAGAAAGCACCGGTGACCCAGAAGTACTCGCCGGGCAGATCCACGTGCTGGACGAGGGGCGCCAAGGCGCCGCGCTCGCCGGCGAGGAGGATGGCGAGCGCCGGGATCATGGTCATGAAGATGCCGGCGAAGAGCCAGGCCACCTCGCGCATGGGAGCCCAAGTGAACTGGTTCGCCGCGCGCAGGGGCCGCGGCGTGAGCCGTAGGGAGGCGAGGCCGATGAGCACCAGTGCCGCATCGCGCAGCAGGTCTTGCAGCTCGAAACGAATGCCCAGGAACTCGACCGCGCGCAGATGCACCAGACCCGAGAGCAGGACGCTGGCGAGGATGGCGAGCAAGAGCGGCAGGTTCACCAGCCCTTCGAGGCGGAGGGGCTCGTGCGGCGTCGGGACGAGGTGAACGGGGCCTTGTCGAAGGCTGGCGGCCGAGGCGGAGCCTTCACGGAGGAAGGCGCGGCGATCGATCCCGTAGTAGAGGGGCAAGAGCACGACGAGCAGGAAAAAGAACTGCGGCCAGAGGTGCAAGGTCCAGAAGAAGGGCACGCCATTCAGGAATCCCAGGAACAGCGGCGGATCTCCCAGCGGCGTGAGCACGTCGCCGATGTTGCTCACCAGAAAAATGAAAAAGATGACGGTGTGAGCCCGCTGCTGCCGGCGCTCCAGGCCGCGCAGCAGCGGCTGGATCAGCAGCATCGAGGCCCCGGTGGTGCCCACCCAGGAGGCGACGAGGGTGCCGGCGAAGAGCAGCGCCAGATTGGCGCGCGGTGTCCCCGACATGGTGCCGCGCAGGACGATGCCACCGGCCACGGTGAACAGCGCCCAGAGCAAGACGATGAACGGCATGTATTCGTGCAGTGTGGTCACCAGGATGGCGTGGACCGCGTCACCCCTGCGAGCGAGCAGGAAGGGAACGGCGAAGATCAGGCCCCAGGCCAC
>DASRJW010000079.1 GCA_035649275.1 Candidatus Krumholzibacteriia bacterium | reverse complement strand
GTGCAGACCTGTTGACAAGCTTCGGCCTTTTTTCTATATTCCTCGTACACCCTTATACCCCGTTCTCCCAAGGTGCAGGTACCGTGGGAACTGAAAGAGCGATGTCGACGCCGGCCCCGGCCGGTGCGGTTGCGGCGTTTGCTCCGCCAAAACGCGGGCGACTCGCGGCTACGCGCCTCGAGCCGCTTGCCTCCACGCACACCGAGCGCCTCGCGGCGGCCATGCGTGCCGAGCCGCTTGCCTCGTCTCGCTTCACCCAACTTGCCCCATGGCACTCAGGAAGGTTCATCTCGGCTGTTGTTCTAGAGACGGACCTCGTCCTTCGGCGGCTCGCGGCAGTGGGCAGCGTGGTCATCCTGCCGCTCGCTCGTGTCGCAGCGGCGATCACACAGCACACGGCCTGGCAGGCCTGCGGCTACCGCACCCAGGCCGACTTCACCCGCGAGCGTTTAAACCGCGACAGTCGCTGGCTCCGCCAGCTCGTCAGTCTGCACCAGACGCTGGAGCGGCTGCCGGGCTTGGCGGAGGCCATCTCCGGTGCCGACGGTGGACGCGCGCTGAATCAGTCGGAGGCCTTGGTGATCGGCCGGGTGGCGACGCCAGCAAACGTGGGGAGCTGGATCGCTCGGGCTCGGCAGCTTTCGCTCGAGGAGCTACGGGGAGCGGTCCTGTCTGCGAGCCCGGGAGTTCGATCCTTAGAGTCCCGCGATATCAGCCAGGAAGCCGAGCTGGAGGACGAAAGTCGCGTCAGGCTCCGCTTCTCGGTGCCTCCGGATGTCCGTTGGATCTTCGAGGCCGCGCTCGAGCTGTATCGCTGTGTCGAAGGCTGGGATGCAGGCATCACCGGGTTCGTCCCCGCGCTCGTGGCCGAGGCGTCGAGTGCTGGTTGTGTCCCGCCTGATGACTTCCGCCCGCGATGGCAAGGCGACGCGAGGCGAGCCCTGCGACAGAGAGCCGCCGAAGCGCTGCGTGGGGAAGCACAGCTTGGGGGCGCCGGAAAAGCGAGCTGTGCGGTCGCGGCGATTGGCCACGGCATTGTGCTCTCCCTGCACACGCCGGCGATGCGGCGAGCACTGCAGCGTCTCGAGTGCTTCGACTCGCTCCGCTCCCGTCTCCGCCGCCTCGAGCGCAAGCTCGCTCTGTTTTCCAAGCCCGGCTCGAAGACGCGGACTCGGGATCTCAGGCGGCTCGTCGGTGTCTTCCAGGTCCTCGTCCGCATGCAGGACGAGATCCAGATCGACGTGGGAGAACTGCTCCTCGAGCTCCACGACAATAGAATGTGGAGGGCGCTCGGCTTCCGTAGTCTCGAAGCCTATGCGGAAGAGCGGCTCGGGATGGGAGGGTCGACAGCGCACCAGAGGGTTGGCCTGGCGCGGAGGCTGCCAAGGCTGGGCCTCGTGCGGCAGGCGTACGAGTCGGGCCAGATCGGCACCGAAGCTGCCGGGCACTTGGTGCGAAGGATGCAGGACTTGCCGCCGGACGAGGCGCTGCAGCGCCAGTGGCTCAGACATGTAATGCCGCTCACGGTGAAGCGCCTACGGGACGAGGATCGCTTCGAGCACCGCCGGCAGTTGCTGGCACAAGTGGCCTTGGCATGCGCCATGACGCCTGGGTACTCGGGCTCGACTCCCGAGATCCCTGGCGCCCCGGTGGACGAATCTGCCACGGGCGAGGGCGCGTGCCAGAGTTCTCGGCGTTTTCCGCTGGGCGAAACCGACGGACAGGGCTCGAAGGAGACGAGCGGCTCGGGGGATGCCCCGTGCCAGACTTCTCGGCGTTTTCCGCTCGACGAAGGTGCTGAAGGAGCTTCCAAGCCGTCGAAGACTGGCTTGCGGTCGCGGAATCCCATCTTGCCTCCGCCCGTCCCCCTCGACGACGCCACCTGGCGGCGCTCGCTCGTACGCTACCCGGGCGACATCTGCAATCAGGCCTTCGCTCTCGCCTGCGGCCTCATGGAACGCGTCGTCCGCAAGGGACCGCTCCTCCAGGTCCCTCTCATCCTCTCTCTTCCCGAGGACGACGGCTTCGCATTGCAAGGCTGCATCGAAGCGGCACGGCGACGTCTCAGCGAACCCGACGACGCTCTCTCGCCCGCCCGCGACAGCCAGCTTCCGCCTTCGGGACGGATCGCGCGGTTTTTCGTCCAACGCAAGGAGCGCGTACCCGAATGGGTGGGCCTGCTCGCCTTGCTCGAAGAGTGGATTTGGGAGCACGACGGCAAGGCACCACGCCGGTCGGTGCATCCCATCTTCGCCCGCGACAGCGGCCGCTGCATGGCTCCTGGCTGCACCTCGAGGGCGCGTCTCGAAGTGCATCACCTGCGCTACCGGAGCCACGGCGGCAGCGATACGCCGGACAACCTGATTCTCCTCTGCGCTCTTCATCACCGGCAGGGGGAGCATGGTGATCTGGCGCGCTGCCGCGGCAAAGCCCCGCTCGACGTCGTCTGGCGCCTCGGCCACAGCGCACTCGCGGTCTGGTATCGCAACGAAAGGAGACTCTCGAGGCGACCGTGAAAGAGGGCAGGAATCGGCTGCATCTGTAGGTGCGGTATCCTGCGCGGGCGGGCATGGGTGCGAAGGCACTGGAAACCGCCGTTTTGCTGGAACCTACGGTGCTGCTCGTCCGTCTTTTCGGCATCGCCCGCCGCTCGGTGCCCCGTCAGCGACCTTGGGCAGGGCGGACGACAGCCATCTCCCCAGCCCAGGAGGCTCCCGCATGCCGCTCTCAGTCAGGATCCTTCGTCCCCGGTGGCAGACCGCCCGAGCACCCCGCTTCGCCTTCGTCCTGGCGCTGGGTCTCGGTCTGTGTGCGGCCCAAACCATGGCGGCGCCCGCCCCGGCGCCACAGCCGGAGTGGGTGGCGCGGAGCAACGAGAACGCCCAGGTGCTGATGGCCATCTTTGGCCGCTTCAACCCTGAAATGGCTGGTTTCTTCGGTGCCTCCGGTCTGGACGAGCAGATCGTCGATCTCGGTCCCAACTTCGAGGAGCGCCGGATGACCGCCTTGAAGGAAGCCGTGGCGACCTTGCAGACCCGGCTGGCGGCGGAGAGCGATCCGGCGGTGAAACAGGACCTCGAAATCCTGATCAAGGCCGCGCAAGAGGACATGGAGGGCACGGAGCTCACACGGCGGCTCACCCTTCCCTTCTTCAGCGTCTCGAGCACTGTTTTCCAAGGATTGCGCGCCCTGCTCGACGACCAGGTGCCACCGGAGCGGCGGAAGGCGGCGCTGGTGCGGCTGCGCCGTTACGCCGGCGCCGAAAAGGGCACCACGCCCATCGCCCAGCTCGCGGAAGCGCGCTGCCGCGAGCGACTGGCGAACCCCAGCCTCCTCGGACCGGTGCGGGAAGAAGTGGAGAGGGAGCTCGCCAACAGCCCCGCCTACGTGAAGGGCATCCAAGAGTTGTTCGGGAAGTTCGCGGTCGGCGGCTACGAGAAGTCCTATCAGGAGCTGGTGAAGCAGGTGAACGCGTACGACGAGTTCGTGCGCGCCGAAATCCTGCCGCGCTCGCGCACGGATTTCCGGCAGCCGCCGGAGCTGTATGCCTTCAGCTTGAAGCAGGTGGGCGTCGACATGCCCGTGGACGAGCTGATGAGCCGAGGCCAGGTTGCTTTCGCCGAGATCCAGGTGCAGATGCAGACACTGGCGCCTCTGGTGGCGAAGGAGAAAGGCTGGAACCTGCACGATTACCGCGATGTCCTCCGGGAACTGAAGAAGAAGCAGTTGGTCGGTGAAGCGATCCTGCCGCACTACCAGGGGCGGATCAAGGAGATCGAAGCAGTCATTCGCGCCCAGTCGATCGTGACCTTGCCATCGCGGGAAATGCGTATCCAGCTGGCCAGCGAGGCCGAGAGCGCCGCGATTCCGGCGCCCAACATGCGACCGCCGCGCTTGATCGGCAACACCGGAGAGCTCGGCACCTTCGTGCTGCCGCTGCGCATCCCGGACAAGACCGGGGCAGGCAAGCTCTCCTTCGACGATTTCACCTACGAGGCCGCCTCGTGGACCCTGACGGCGCACGAAGGGCGTCCGGGCCACGAGTTGCAGTTCGCCTCGGTGATCGAGAAGGGTGTGTCGCTGGCGCGGGCGCTGTTCGCCTTCAACAGCGTCAATGTCGAGGGCTGGGGCCTGTACGCCGAATCCGAGCTGCAACCCTACGAGCCCGTGGAAGGTCAGCTCGTCACCATGCAGAACCGGCTGATGCGGGCAGCGCGGGCGTACCTCGACCCGGGGCTGCAGACCGGGCAAATCACCAAAGAGCAAGCGACGCGGGTGCTGCGCCAGGACGTGTGTCTCTCCGAGGCCATGGCCCAGCAGGAGGTGCAGCGCTACACCTTCCTCGCCCCGGGCCAGGCGCCCTCGTACTTCGTGGGCTACAACCGGTTGCTGGAAACGCGCGCCGTAGCGGAGCGCGCCTTGGGCGACCGCTTCGACCGCAAGGCGTTCAACGATTTCGTCCTCGCCCAGGGCCTGCTACCCCCGGCGCTGCTCCGTCGAGCGGTCATGGAGGAATTCGTTCCGTCGCGGACGGCGATGAAGTAGCAGACAGAACCGCGTGGGCAGGGAGGCTGAGCGAGCAGGGAAGCGAGATCCAGCGTGGCATGGGCCGTCGGCGGGCGGGGAGAACCCGCCCGCCGGCGGTGATGGCGTGGTGATCGCGCTCAGCCCTCGATGCGGGCGCCAAGCCCGGCAAGACGCCACATCGTGTAGGGCCCGGAGACGGCGGCGGGATCGAAAGCGACGCCACGTTCTTCGGCGTCGTGCTGCTTCCAGGCGCGGTGCTGCTCTTCGCTCATCTCGATCTTCTCCACCACGCCCTCCACCACGGCCTGATGTCCCTTCGCGCTCAAGGGGAAGACGATCTCGCCGTCGGTCACCTTGACGCGCAGGGCGGCGTCGCCGTTGGCGAGCTCCAGCCAGCAGCCGCGGCTGGCGCAGACCGCGCTCACCGTGCCCGCCACCTGGACGATCTTGCCCTCGTACTGCGCCGGCTCGGCCAGGATCGAACTGATGCTGGTGGTCTGTTGCAGCACGATCCCGGCGCCGTAGTTCCCCACCGGGTCGGCCTTGTGCAGGGCAGTCTGTTCGTCGGCAGCAGCGCTCGCCGCCGGTGCCTCCGCAGTAGCAGCGGGCGCGTTTCCCGGCGCCGGTTGCTGTTCCGCTGCCTTCTGGCAGCCCCAGAGCAGGAACGAACCGACGCAGAAGACGAGGATCGAATTGCGGCCTCTCATGGGTTTCTCTCCCGTTCGGGTGCATTCATCGGCGGCGGTCTCTCCCTCGCTAGCGCGGGAACATGTTCGTAGCCCCGAGCAAGGGCATGCCGCCGCCGCCGCCGAGCAGATCCCGCAGACCCGGCAACGCCAGGCAAAGGTTCTGCGGCTCGTTCGGGGTATCGGCGAAAGTGACGTTCACGTTGAGACAGGAGTCGTCGGGAATCTGGTCCCCGTCGGTATCGATGGGCACCTCCGTCGTGTCCCCGGCGAGGGTGGCGAGCTCCGCATGGCCACGACGGATGCTCCCGTGGATGTCGGCCAGGTCGCCGGTGCCATTCGGATCGGCGCGGAAATTGGTGGCCTCGAGAGCGATCACCCATGGCGGCGTCGTCGGATCGCGGGTGACGCCGTAGCCGAAGGCGGTGCTCGCGGCCTCGAGAAGCCCGGAGCCCACATCGCCGGTCAGACCCACCTCGAGGCTGACGACGAAGTTCTCGCTGCTGTCGTAGATCTGCACCAGCGCCGTGAGGCTCCCCGGCGCGCTCTCGACGCTCACCGCGATGAGGACCGGACCGAGGAAGGCGGCGCCCCCGTCGTTGGGACTGCTGGCCTGGGGATCCCCGAGGTGGAACGACTGCAGCTCGCCCGCGGCGTCGAACTCCAAGGCGAAATCGAGGTGCACCAGCACGGGCGGATCACCCATCGCCTCGGCCGTGGCGGCGATTTCGAGCACCAGACCGAGGGGCACATCATCGGCCGGATCCGGCGTGCCGCGATCGTCGATCTGGATCTCAAGGATGCGGAATTCACCGCGCAACGGGATCGGTGCTCCGCCGGGATCGAGGACGAAGATCCCATCGTCGAGATCGAAGCGGAAGATGAAGCCATCGGGAGGGTTGCCCGGATCGACCAGAGTCCAGCCCGGGAACGGATCGCCGGTGTTGCTCGGGTCTCGCTGCCAGGTTCCGAAAGCCGTCTGCACCAAGCGCGGCCGGCTCTCGCTCAACTTGCGGAGCAGCGCGCGCACCGGACGCGACGCCCCGGGCGGCGCGGTGAGCGTCACGGGAACGCTGGGAAGCGACAAAGTGTTGAGGATCGCCGCGAACTCCGGTGTGTCGAGCAGCTGCAGCGCCGGCTCGCTGCCCGCAGCATCGCGGAAGGTGCCGAGCTGCGCGAAACCGTTCTGGATCTGGACCTGTGCGGTCGTCCCCGAGCCGGGCGGGGTGACTTCGTCATCGCCGCAGGCGAGCGGGAACAGCGCGCCGGCGAGCGGGAGCAAGGCGAGGGCGGCGCGCCAGCGGACCGGACGCCGCCGTGAGGGTGCATGCAAGGAGTCCTGCATCGATTTCCTCCCCGAGACGAGTGTCGCCCCACTGTCCCCGATCTCCGCGGGGCAGGTCAACGACGACTCTTCGCGGTCCGGTGGTCGGGATTCGAGCAGCGGCAGCGCGGGCTTAAGCCGCGCCACGGCATGTGGTCGGGATTCGAGCAGCGGCAACTCGGGCTCAGCCGAGTCGCTGCTCCAGCGCCGCCAGCTCATCGCGCAAACCTTGCGGCAGTTTGCTGCCGAAGGTCTCGAAGTGCCGGCGAATCGAAGGAATCTCCTCTTTCCAGCCGGCTACGTCGACGCGCAGGAGTTCTTGCAGGTCGGCGGCGGGGATCGCGAGGCCGCTCGTGTCGAGAGCCCCAGGAGCGGGCAGAAGTCCGATGGGTGTTTCCGTCGACGCGGCACCGCCCTCGCAGCGCTCGAACACCCACTTGAGCACGCGGCTGTTCTCGCCGTATCCCGGCCAGAGGAAGCGCCCGCTCGGGCCTTTGCGGAACCAGTTGACGTAGTAGAGGCGCGGCATGGCGTCGCCGCCCCGTTCGCCCATGCGCAGCCAGTGCGCGAAGTAGTCCCCCATGTGGTAGCCGCAGAACGGCAGCATCGCCATGGGATCGCGGCGCAGCTCGCCAACCTTGCCGGCCGCAGCAGCGGTCTTCTCGGAGCCCATGATGGCGCCGAGGAAGGTGCCGTGCCGCCAGCTCCTCGCTTCCGTGACCAGCGGCACCGTGGTGGCTCGGCGGCCGCCGAAGAGGATGGCGCTGATGGGAACGCCCTTCGGGTCTTCCCATTCGGGCGCGATCACCGGGCACTGCCGCGCCGGCGTGGTGAAGCGCGCGTTCGGATGCGCGGCGTCACGGCCGCAGCCCGGCTGCCACGGACGGCGCAGCCAGTCGATGAGCGCCGGCGGCTCGTGCTCGAGCATCTGCTGCCAGTAGATGTCACCGTCCGGCGTCAGGGCGCAGTTGGTGAAGATGCTGTTGGCGTAGAGCGTCTTGAGGGCATTGGGATTGCTCGTCATCGACGTGCCCGGCGCGACCCCGAAGAAGCCCGACTCGGGATTGATGGCGTAGAGACGGCCGTCCTTGCCACACTTCATCCAGGCGATGTCGTCGCCCACGGTCTCGACCTTCCAGCCGGGAATGGTGGGATTCATCATCGCCAGATTGGTCTTGCCGCAGGCCGAAGGGAAAGCGCCGGCGATGAACTTCACCTTGCCGGCGGGATTCGTGAGCTTGAGGATCAGCATGTGCTCCGCGAGCCAGCCCTCGTCGTGGGCTTGCACCGAAGCGATGCGCAGGGCGTGGCACTTCTTGCCGAGCAAGGCGTTGCCGCCGTAGCCCGAGCCATAGGACCAGATCTCCCGGGTTTCCGGGAAATGGGCGATGTATTTGTGCTGCGTGTCGTTCGGCCACGCGACGTCGGCTTTCTTGGGATCCGCGAGTGGGTAGCCGACGGAGTGGATGCCGCGTACGAACTCGTTGCTATCCCCCAGCACCTCCAGGACCCGTGTACCCACCCGCGTCATGAGGTGCATGTTGGCCACGACGTAAGGCGAGTCGGAGACCATGACGCCGATCTTGGCGATGGGCGAGCCCACCGGTCCCATCGAATAGGGAATGACGTACAGGGTGCGACCGGCCATGGCGCCGCTGTAGTGCCCGCGTAACGTCGCCTTCATCTCCGCCGGTGCGATCCAGTGGTTCGTGGGCCCGGCGTCGTCCTTCTTCTCCGAGCAAATGAAGGTGCGGTCCTCGACTCGGGCGACATCGGCGGGATCGGAGCGCACCAGGATGGAGTGGGGGCGCTTCTCCGGGTTGAGCCACATCGCGGTGCCCGTGGCCACCAGGAGCTCGAGCATTTCTTGGTACTCCTCCCGAGAGCCGTCGCACCAGCGGACGGTTTCGGGTTGCAGCATCCGCGTCACCTCTTCGATCCAAGCCAGGAGCTCGGGATTGCTCGTGAGGGTGGGGACGGATTGCGTGGTGCTCATGGGGCTCCTCGGGGAGGGGAAACCGCCGGTCTCGCGCCGGGATTGTTGGAGGGCAGGTGCGCCACCCACCGGAATGTATGCGCTCGGTGGCGCAGCGAGAATCACCCTAGAGGCTACGCGGACCGCGCCAGGCGGGGCAAGGCGGGTATGGCGTTTGGACTTCCTGGCAGCGCTTGCGGCCGCCTGGAAGGGGAGGCAGGAACACTCCGGCAGCCCTACGCTTCGTCAGTTCTCGTCACTACTTATTTGTCTGGGTTTTTGACCTCGCCCTCGGGAGCGCTGAGCAGCGTGACGACGTCGTGGCAGCGCAGGTGGAGGTAGAGCTTGGTCAAAGGCCCCAGGTTCCCGGCCTGCTGGCGGAGGCTCGGCTCGTGGGCGAGCAGCGCCCGTACCGTTTCCGTCTGACAGCAGCCGATGGTCATAGCGTCGATGTCGAAATTCCCAGTCACCGCCGCCAGCAAAGGGCCGCCGCTCTTTGGCTTCCAGACGTCGGCGCCATGCTCGAGCAGCATGTCCACCATGTCGGTCTGCCCGTAGCCAGCCGCCATCACCAGCGGGGTGAGCCCCGAAGTGCCCGGGGCGTCGACCGCTGCCCCCTGTCGCAGGAGCTCGTCCACCGCCTCCACCTGGTGCTTGTGGATGGCGTGCAGGAGCGGGGTCCAGCCGTTCCTGCCCGTGGCGAGGTTCGGATCGGCACCGGCGGCAACCAGGAGGCGGATGGTCTCGAGGGAGCCTTGTCGCGCCGCGATCTGCAAGGGGGTGAAGCCGACCCGGACTCCGGGGGCATCGGGCGGTGTGCCGGCGTCGAGGAGCTGACGGAGCCGGGGCATGTCCTCCTGGGCCACGGCCTGGAGCACCGCGGGGTCAGCGGGGTCGTTCATGTCATAGCAGCCGCAAAGCCAGAGTGCGAGGGCCAGGGCGAAACGGGCGGGAAGTCGCATGGACGGATCTCCTTGTCGAGGCCGGCCGCAGCGGCGTGGGCAACTCCCGAGACCGGCGCGCCGCCGCCCGCGGTCTCAGGACCCATTTATAAAGTACTTTGACTTGCAAAGTCAAGGCCAAGCGGCGGGGCTTCCCGTGCGGAGAAAGGGCGCTCAGGGAAGTGTGCTCTGCCCGAGGCCGAAATGCCGCACCAGGAGGTACTCCGTCAGCTGGCGATGGGAGACGGCCTCGAGGGCGTAGATCTCGAAGCCGCAGAAAGCGCGGGTGAAACGCGCGTCCGCGGGCGTGCCTTTGGCGAGTACGAACATCGGCTGGTTGTCTGCCGTATCGGGGTAGAACAAAGGGTCCTCGGGCTTGCCGAGGCTGAGGTAGCTGTACAGCACCACGGAGATGCCGGGCAGAGGGATGAGCGGCGGCGACTCGTTCCGCATGGCACCGGGCATGTTGTAGATCTCGATGTTGGTGCGCCCTCCCGTGCCCGCTTGCGGCCAGGCGAGAGAGACGGAGAGCGGCGGTGCGCCCCAGTTGCCCACCTGGTCATGCACGACGAAGGTGTGCTGGTGTGGCACCGGCAACGCGCCCTCGGAGCTCGTGACCGTGCGCGTTTCTCCCCTCTTCAAGGCGGCGAAGTCGTCGGCACTGAGCGTCACCGTGTGCACGTGAGTGCGCGACGCGTCCTGAGAGGTTTCGTAGGTGCGGCTGACCGGTACGAAAGCCTCGACGTCCGCCATCGGCACGTCCAGGGTGTGGAAGTGTCCGGCGTCGGTGCTGGAGGTGGTGCGCTGTGGGTCGCCGCGGGGGACGGCGTAGCGCCTCGGGCCGCGGCAGAAGTGGTCGCGATGGAAACGCTCGATCTCCACCGACGAGCCCACGTCGAACATCTCGATCCCCATTTTGTACAGCAGGCTCGCGGTGCCCACAGAGTCAATCCCGGGAGGATGCTGCTCGAAGGGGTCCTCCCATTGGGTGACGTTGACCGCCAGGTATTCCTCCCCGGGCAGGCGCTCGTCCGGCCACAGCTGCCTGGCCGGGCGGAACCCGTTGATCCACAGACAGCCGCCGTTGGCCAGGTAGATGTTGATGTAGTTGAAGCCCCGCGCCGAGTTCTGATTGCGCGACGGGATGGGGTCGACGAACTGCGCTGCCCGGCGCAAGGCGGAGCTGCCGTTGCGGCCGCTGCGGTTGCTCCACACGATGGCCTTGTAGTCGAAGACCTTTTGAATCGGTGGCGGCTCGCGGCGGTTCTCTTCCATCTCGAAGACGTCCAGGTTCGGATCGAAGAGGAAGCCGTTGTCCGTGGCGATCTGGCCGAGGACCTGGAGCCAGCGCGTCGTCTCCTGCAACTCCTGGCTGACATCGGTCTGCCAGTCCGTGTCGTCCACCCACAGGAGGGAGCGGGCCCTGGTCACGGTGTGGGCCGTGAGTTCGTAGACCGCCTGGGTGATCGATTCGGCGTTGTCGCGCACTTGCAGGTAGAAACGATGCGAGCCGGTGGCGAAGGAACGGGCCGGCGCCGAGGTGGTGCTGGCGCTCCAGCTCGACCACTCCAAGGGATTGTCCGGATCGGCGATGTCCCAGCCATAGCGGTAGGCGACGATCTGGCCGCCGTAGGTCGCAGCGCTGCCGCTCCACCGGAAGCGCAGCGGTTGCCCCGACGCGATGTCGAGGCGGATAGGCCGCGAGCCCTCCACGAAGGCCTGCGTCCCCAGGTAGAATTCGCGCACCGTGAGCACTGGGCCGACGTTGCCTTGCACGTGCACGCGGACGACGTTGTTCTTCTTCTCGCTCTGGTAGTCGAACACCGGGGTGATGGCGCCGGCCTCGTCCATGGCCTGGACGGCGAAGAGGTAGTAGCCCTTCTCGGTCCCCTCCGCCAGCGTCAACCCGGTGATCACCGCCTGCTTCCCCGAGCCATCGATCAGGTCCCAGCGCCGCCACGGGCTCCAGGAGTAGCGCGAGGGCAGGTGATAGAGGGAGTCCGGGAAGTTGATGTACTTGTCGCCGATGCCTGAGACCGTGATGCGGGTGGAGATGATGACGAAGCGCGACGCCACTGGCTGGATGCTGTTGGAGCCATCCACCGGGTCTTCGCCGTTCCAATTGAAGATGACCACCGGCGGGGCTTCGAACTCCTCGTCCGTGCCGGCCTCGATCGGGTCCGTCAAGTACACGGTGGGGGCGATGTTCCTGGAGTTGAAGGAGCGATAGTCCGGGGTCGGATCCGGCATGCCTTCGTTGTCGACGGCGCGAACGAAGAACGTGTGCCAGCGCTCGTAGGGTGCTTCGCGCACGTCGTCACCATTCTCTCCCGGGCCGGGCCGTGGCTCTCGGCGCAGCGTGTCCGCCAAGGTGGTGAAGGTTGAATCGGTGGCGGTGGTCCCGGTCCAGCGTGGGTCGTCCGGGGCGGGCACGGTGATGACGACGCGCGTCGAGTCGTCGTCGCCTCCCATGTGATCGCTGATCGGGGGATGGTTCACCAGGATGAAGTCGTAGTGCGAGATGGTGCCGTCGCGGTCGGTGCCGGACCAGAAGAGTTGCACCCGGTAGTGGGTCGCCGAGGTGGAGTCGGGTGGACCGCTGGAAAGCACCGTTTCCGGCGCTTGGTTGGGGCGGATCTTCTCCACCCCCAGTTCGTTGTCACCGCAGCCCGCGAGGAGCAGGACGGCGCCGATCCAACGGCAACAGCGCATGGAGGGCCGACTCTCCGGGTCGGTTGTGGGGTGGAGTCTCCGGGGGGGCCCGACACCACGCTCGGGCCCACGCCACGGACTAGAGGGAAAGATAGGCAGGGCCCCGGGTCCGGTCAAACCCGCCCACGGGGCGGCGCCGGGGCGCGACCGTCTCTGGCGCCAATGGCGCCAGCGGTCCGCGGCGCGCGCTGCTGCAAGCCTCTCAACGCTGGGGATCCTCGTCGGCCGGAAGGGGCGGGCAGGTGCAGAACAGATTGCGGTCGCCGTAGTAGTTATCGACGCGACCGACGTGGGGCCAGAACTTGAACTCGTGCAGCCACGGCGCCGGGAAGGCCGCCTGCTCCCGCGAGTACGGGTGGTTCCAGTCGTCGCGCAGCACCGCGGTAGCGGTGTGCGGCGCGTTCTTGAGCAGGTTGTCGTTCCGATCCGCGGCGCCGGTCTCGATGGCCTGGATCTCGGCCCGGATCGACAGCATGGCGGCACAGAACCGATCCAGCTCCTCCTTCGACTCGCTCTCCGTGGGCTCGATCATCAGAGTTCCGGGTACCGGGAAGCTCATGGTCGGGGCATGGAAGCCGTAGTCCATGAGCCGCTTGGCCACGTCGTCGCTCTTGATGCCGGCAGTCTTGTCGAAGGGCCGTAGGTCGACGATGAACTCGTGCGCCACGCGGCCGCGCTGGTTGGTGAAGAGCACGTCGTAGGCGCCGGCGAGACGCTGGGCCATGTAGTTGGCGTTCAGGATCGCCACCTGGCTGGCGCGCTCCAGACCGGCGGCACCCATCATCGCGATGTAGGCATAGGAGATCGGCAGCACCGCGGCGCTGCCATAAGGCGCGGCGGAAATGGCGCCGATGGCGCGGGAGCCAGCGCTCTCGGGCTGCACCACCGGATGGCCGGGCAGGAAGGGCGCCAGATGCGCCGCCACCCCGATCGGCCCCATGCCCGGGCCGCCGCCACCATGGGGAATGCAGAAGGTCTTGTGCAGGTTGAGATGGCAGACGTCGGCGCCCATGTCGGAAGGCAGCATCAAGCCCACCTGGGCGTTCATGTTGGCGCCATCCAGATAGACCTGGCCGCCGGCCTCGTGAACGACCTCGCAGACGCTGCGGATCTCTTCCTCGAAAACGCCGTGCGTCGAGGGGTAGGTCACCATGATGGCGCCGAGGCGAGCGCGGTGCGCCGCCACCTTGGCGCGCAGATCGCCGAGGTCGATGTTGCCCTGCTGGTCGCAGGCCACGTTGACGACACGGAAACCGGCGATGGTGGCGCTGGCCGGATTGGTGCCGTGAGCCGACACCGGGATGAGGCAGACATCGCGCTCGGTCGCGCCGCGCGCGCGGTGATAGGCACGGATGACGAGGAGGCCGCAGAATTCCCCTTGGGAGCCCGCGTTGGGCTGCAGGGAAACGGCGGGGAAACCGGTGATCGCCATGAGCTGGCGCTCCAAGCGGCGGAGGAGCTCGGCGTAGCCGCGGGTCTGCTCGGGCGGTGCGAAGGGGTGCAGGTCGGCGAACCCGGGCCAGGTCATGGGCAGCATCTCCGCCGTGGCGTTCAGCTTCATCGTGCACGAGCCGAGGGGAATCATCGACGTGGTGAGCGAGAGATCCCGCGCCTGCAGGCGGTTCATGTAGCGCAGCATCTCCGTCTCGCTGTGATAGCGGTGGAAGACGGGATGGCTGAGGTAGGGACTCTGGCGCCGGAACTGCGGCTCCACGTCCACGTCGGCGCTGCCGAGGAGTGCTTCGAGGTCCGTGGGGGCGGGGCCCTTGCCGGCGGCGCGGGCGAAGGCGCCGAGGATCTCGCGTACCACATCGACCGTCGTGGTCTCGTCGAGGGCGATGCCGACGGAACCGTGATCGTAGGAGCGCAGGTTGATCCGTCGCGCCGCGGCTTCCGCCAGCACCTTGCGGGCATTGCTCGCCCCCAAGCGCACGTGCAGCGTGTCGAAGTAGGGTTCCTCCACCTCGTGACCGAGACGCACGAGGCCCGCGGCGAGTGCCCGCGCCAGGGCATGGACACGTAGCGCCAGGCGGCGCAGGCCCCCGGGGCCGTGATAGACGGCGTACATGCTGGCCACGATGGCCGGCAGCGCCTGGGCGGTGCAGATGTTGCTCGTCGCGGTCTCGCGCCGGATGTGCTGTTCCCGGGTCTGCAGGGTGAGCCGGTAGGCGTGCTTGCCTTCGGCATCGCGGGAGACACCGATGATGCGGCCGGGCATGCGGCGGGCGTGCTTGTCGTGCGTGGCCAGGAAGGCGGCGTGCGGCCCGCCGAAGCCGAGAGGCATGCCGAAGCGTTGCGCCGAACCGACGGCGATGTCGGCGCCGAACTCCCCGGGCGAACGCACCACGGCGAGGGCGAGCAGATCGGTGGCCACCACCGCGAGGGCGCCGCGGGCGTGCAGCTTCTCGATCGTGGCGCTGTGGTCGACGAGGCGGCCATCCGTCGCCGGGTACGACAGGAGAGCGCCGCAGAGGCCGGGCTGCACCAATTCCAAATCATCCACGTCGCCGACCACGAACTCGACACCGAGGGCTTCGGCGCGGGAGCGCACCACCGCCAGAGTCTGCGGGTGCGCATCGCGAGCAGCGAAGAAAGTGCGTGCTGGGCCCCTGGCACCGCCGGCGATGGCGACGCACATCGCCATGGCCTCGGCGGCGGCGGTGGCCTCGTCGAGGAGCGAGGCGTTGGCGAGGGGCAAGCCGGTGAGGTCCGCCACCATGGTCTGGAAGTTGAGCTGCGCCTCGAGGCGTCCCTGGGAGATCTCAGCCTGATAGGGCGTGTACTGCGTGTACCAGCCAGGATTCTCCAGGATGTTGCGCAGGATCACCGGCGGCGTGATCGTGCCGGAGTAACCCATCCCGAGGCAGGAGTCGAAGATCTCGTTGCGTGCGGCCAGCGCCTGCAGGTCGCGCAAGAGTTCCTGCTCGCTGCAGGGCGGCTCGAGCGGCAGCGGCTGGCGGGCGCGGATGGCCGCCGGGATGGTGGCGCGCACCAGATCGTCCAAGCTCAAGAGCCCCAGCGCGGCGAGCATGGCGGCGATGTCCGTCTCCCGCGGGCCGATGTGCCGGTGCACGAAGGTGTCGGCGGGAGCGAGCCGCGCGGGCGCATGCGAGGCCGTGCCGGCGGACGAGTCGGGGAGAGCAGTCGCTGGTTTTCTCATGATCGACGCGGGTGTCTCTGGCCTGGAGTCCTGGGGTTCGGGGCTCGTCGAGCGGCCGGAGGCCGCGCACAGCAACACGATCGAACTGCACCACTATAAGGTGCGGGAGGCTCGGCGAGCAAGGGCGCGCCCGGGCGGCAGGCTCAGTCTTCCTTCGACGCCGGGCGCCCCTGTGCCTGGGCGTTGAGCGTCCAGTCGTAGTCCAGGAACTCGATGGCGATGGGGGCATCCGAAAGCAGCCAGCGCCGCGTGGCCTCGTCGGCGACGAACGGCGCCAGCGTGCGCCGCAGCGGGGCGTTCTTCTCGAAGTCGCCGCGGAACCAATCGAAGATCTTGGAGAGGCGCATCTTCCCCTCGGCCGGCAGGAACTGGTTGCGCTGGCGGTCGTTGAGGAAATCACGGGCCTGTGCTTCGAGCTGCGCTTGCAGGCTGTCGGCGCCGTAGGCTTCGCGGCGCAGCTTGGGGCAGCTCGTCGAGGCGCAGACGAGGGCGAAGTGGATGCGGGGCTCCTGGAAGCGCTGGCGCAGGATCTCGTGCTCGATCTCGTCGAGCGTGCGCTCCTTCCCCGCCACGGTGAACTTCCAGAGCTTGAAGATCTTGGCGCGCCCGACGAGAGGCTCCGGCGATTCCCCCTGCAGCACGGCCCAGACGATGCCGGCGTTGTAGGCGTTGACCCAGAAGGCGATCTGCTCGTCCCGTGGCCAGTCGTCGGGCTGCGCTACGACGAGTTTCTGCATGTAGCCGGCCAGTGTCTTGTATTCGATACGTTGCAGGTCGCGATAGTCGACGCGGCCCTCGCTGTCGACGTAGCGCTGCAGGAGCTCGTTCCAGGTCCGGTGAGAGAAATGCAGCGCCGGGTTCTCGGCGGCGGTGCCGAAAGGCGCAGGGACGACGGCATGGGGAGGGCTCGAGCCGCGCATCCCGTCGGCGCGAAGCGCACCCGGCAAGCTCCCGGCGACGACAAGCGCCAAGGCGAGAGGCCGGCGCAAGCGCCAGAAGGTGGCGAGGATCTTCGTCCCGGCGCGCAACGAACCGGTGACGGTGCCACTGATCTTGGAGCGCCCGATGCGGCGGCGATAGCGCACGGGTACCTCGGTGACGCGGGCACCGATCTGCAAGGCGCGGATCTGCATCTCGATCGTCCAGCCGAAGTCGCGATCGGCGAGGCGCATGGCCTCCAGGGTACGGAAGCGCACCGCCCGGAAAGGGCCGAGATCAGTGTAGCGGAAGCCGAAGCGGGCGCGGATGAGGCGCGTCGCCAACCAGTTGCCGAAGCGCGCCTGGGGCAGGAGGGCGCCGGGCTCGCGCTCGCCGAGGACGCGGGAACCGATCACGAGATCGTAGTTCCCTTCGAGGAGCGGGCGGAGGAGCGCCGGCAGGTCCTCCGGGTGGTCGCTGCAGTCGGCGTCCATGAAGACGACGATGTCCGGCGGTGTCTGGCGCAGGTGCGCGAGGGCCCGCAGGCAGGCCGCACCATAACCACGCCGCGGCTCCTCGAGCAGCGTGACGCCGGCGCGTCGCACGATGCTCGCGGTGCCATCGGTGGAGCCGTTGTCCACGACGACGATCGTGTCGAGCAGTCGGTGGGAGCGCTGCAAACGCTCGAGGTCGGCGAGCACCTTGGGCAGGGCTTCTTCTTCGTCGAGGGCGGGAATGACCAAAGCGACGCGCGATAGGTTGGCCACCTTCGCCGCATTCGACGGAAGAGCGGGTGATTCACGCTCCGAGACCTTCACGGTGACCGGCGCGGGTGAGCGTTTCGTGGTGATCAAGCGGCGGCGCAGGTCGAAGGCCAGGACGAGGAGCGGCGGGACGATCTCGAGGCAACGCGGCAACCAGTGTGAGGCCGCGAACGCTTCGGTGCCCCGGAGCGGCAGGACGAAGAGGTAGGCGAAGACGATGCTCCCGCTCCAGAAGAAAAGCGGCCGGAGCGGCACGAGCGGCAAGAGCACGACGGGCCAGAGCAGATACCAAGGGTGGATGGTGGGAGAGAGCAGGAGACCGGTGCAGAAGACGAGCTGCGCCGCTGTTTCGAGAGCGGTGCGCCGCCAGACCAGCAGGGCGAGAACAGCGAGGAGGAAAAGCGTGGCAAGGGCCTTGGCCGCGAAGAGCGACCCCACGACGCCCATGATCGGCGCGAAGAGGAGATCGTTGAAGCGCCACTTGGCGGCATAGAGACCGAGAGAGGCGAACAGCGCCTTTCCGGCGCTGAGGAAAGGCAAGGTGACGACGAGGAGGAGCGCCGTAGCCAGAAGCGGCCCCACGCGGGAGCGGTGGCCCCGGGCGAGAAGCGGCGCGACCAGAAGGCCGGCGTACTTGACCGCGATGCAGGCAGCGAGCGCGCCCCAAGCAGCGGCAGGACGGCGGTGTGCCCAGACGAGCGCCGCGAGCAAAGGCAGGAGACCGAGCGGTTCTAGGTGGCCGCTGCCCGCCACCTCCACCACGACCAGAGGATTCCAAGCGTAGAGCACCAGGTTCGCGAGCGATGCGCCGCGGCGGCGCAGCATCGCCCCCAGCAGCAGCACCACCCCGAGATCAAAAGCGACGAAGGCGGCCTTGAACCGCGTGACGCCGCCGCCGCTGGCCGCGAGGCCACGGCAAACGAGCTGGGCGAGAGGCGGATAGATCGCCGTCGCCTCGGGATGATTGATCTGGCTCCAGTCGTGGTCGCGGAGCGGTGCCAGCTCCGGCGCGAGGGGCGAGAGCAGGTACGGGTTCGCCCCTGCCGCTTGCACGCGCCCCTCCCACACGTAGCGATAAATGTCCCCCGAGAGCATGGGGGGAAGCGGCACGAGAAGCGCCCGGAAGAGGAGCGCGCCGCCGAGGATGCTCCAGAAACCCGGACGGCAGCGCGCCGCGCCCCAGCACGCCAGGAAGGCGGCGGCATAGAGGAGGAGAAAGAGAACGAAGTGTTCGTGCCACGGAGAAACCCGGACCATCCCCCCGTAAGCCGCGAGGGCGAGAAGGCTCCAGGCCCAGAATGAGGCAACGCTGCGGCGGCTTGGCAAGGAGAGGCTCACGACTCAGCAGGCGGATCGGCGCGCCGGCAAGCCCGTGCCCGGCTCGAGCCAGCGCGCCAGAGCCGGCAGGGCCAGGCGCAAGAGGCCGAAGCCGTAGAAGAAGAGGAAGGGAATGTCGGTCACCATGCCGAAACCAGTACCGAACACTTTCCAGAGCACGAGATAGACGACGATAGCGATCTCGACGACGGCGATGGCGGTGCCCGGCGCGCGGTAGCCGGGGCGCGGACGGTAGGCGTGCCAGCCGCGCTTCGGCGTGCGCTCGAAAGTGCAGTCACGACCGACGAGACCGTCCAGCACGGCGCCGGTGTTGCTCACCGCGAGACCGGCACCGAGCGCCATGGCAGGTACACCGCGGCCGAGAAGACGCCAGGTGGAGCCGCCGTCGCCGGCATCGCGCTGGGCGACGGCGTAGAAAACCAGGAGCGGCAAGGTGCCGCAAAGCAGGACCTCCAGTTCGCCGGGCACGAAGCCAAGGAAGGTGACGGAAGGAGCGAAGAAGCGCGCCGGTGCGCGCAGCAGGGCGAGGAGCAGGAGAAGCGGATAGGCGGCGTAGCAGCTCAGGTGGAAGCAGACCTCGAGCTTGCGGGCCCACGGCAAAGGGGCGCGGGCGAGCTGGGGCAGGAACTTGCGCGCCACCTGCACGCCGCCCTTGGTCCAACGCCGCTGCTGCAGGCGGAAGCTGTTGGCGTCCGGTGGGATCTCTCCCGGCACGACGAGATCGTGCAGATACACCACGCGCCAGCCGGCGAGCTGCATGCGGATGCTGAGATCCAGATCCTCGGTGACGGTGTCGCTGCTCCAACCGCCGGCAGCGACCACGGCCTCCTTTCGCAGCACGCCACAGGTGCCGTTGAAGCTCAGGAAGCAGCCGGCGGCGTCGCGCGCCGTCTGCTCGATGACGAAGTGACCATCCAGCAGGATCGCCTGCATGCGCGTGAGCCAGGAAGCTTGGGCGTTCAGATGTCCCCAGCGCGCTTGCACCACGCCGACACCGGGTTGCAACAGGTGCGGCACGCTGCGGCGCAAGAAGTCCCGGGGTGGCACGAAGTCGGCATCGAAGAGAGCGAGCAATTCGCCCCGCGCCTGCACCAATCCCGCCGCCAACGCTCCCGCCTTGAAACCGCGGCGCTCCTCGCGATGCAGGAACTGCACGTCGAAGCCGCGGCGGCGGAGCGCGGCGGCGAGGCGCCGGGCGAGTCGCGTGGTGCCGTCGGTCGAGTCGTCGAGCACCTGAATCTGCAGGCGGTCGCGGGGATAGTCGAGGGCCGCCACGGCCTCGAGGAGGCGCCGGGCGACGAAGCGTTCGTTGTACAGCGGCAGCTGCACCGTGACCGTGGGCCAGGTCGAGGGAGCCGGTGCCAGGCGGCGGCGGTGACGGCACCGGAGGTAGAGTCCGAGCAGGACGAGGCGATAGGCGCCGTAGACAACAAGCCAGACGCACACCAGGGTGTAAAGCGTCGACAGCGCGGCCCGCGCCCACTCCATCTGCATCGAGCGCCCTCCGCCTTCGCGACGCCCCGATCTCAGGGTGGGTCGGATGGTAGGAGGGCTTCCAGGCAGCGGTCAATGCCGCCCCGGCTTGCCCGGCCGTGCGGCGCCGCCTAGAATGGATGGCGTTCTTGACGCATCCAGGCCTGTCGGCCGTGCACGTCCGGACGAGCCGCCGGACCGCCGGGGAGGAACCGCCCGTTATGGCTTCGATGGTGACCCGTCCAGGAGAGGCCAAGTCCTCTCCTTCGCTCTACGAGAACTCGATGCGCCTCTTCCTGGACACGGCGCAGCTCCTCAAGCTCGACCCCCGTGTCGCGCTGGAGCTCTCCGAGCCCCACCACGAGATCATGTTCACCATCACCGTGGACATCAACAACCGCATGGTGGAGTTCACCCCGGAGGAGTACGCGCAGCGCGGCAAGGATTACGAGGATCTCCTCGAAAGCAGTCTCGATCCCAAGTACTACAACATCCTCGCCAACGGTCAGGTCTCCTTCCGCCCGCGCATCTTCGCCAGCAGCGACACCACCGTCCGCGACGGCGTGCTGCGCCTGTTCGGCGGCCGGCTCTACCACATCCACCCGCGGCGCCCCGAGCAGCTGCGCTGCTACCGGGTGCAGCACAACAACATCCGCGGTCCCTACAAGGGTGGCATCCGCTACCACCACCAGGTGAGCCTGGATCTCTTCAAGCTGCTCGCCGCCGAGATGACCTGGAAGACGGCCATCAGCGACATCCCCTTCGGCGGCGGCAAGGGCGGCATCCGCATGGACCCGCGGAACTACTCGGACGACGAGATCGAGCGCATCTCGCTGCGCTTCATGTACAAGCTCAAGCCTTTCATCGGCCCCAACACCGACATCCCGGCCCCCGACGTGGGCACGAACTCGGTGATCATGGGGCATTTCTTCCGCCAGTACTCCGACGGCGAGGCCGAGTACCACCGGCTGCGCGGCGTCGTGACCGGGAAGGACGCCCGCATCTGGGGCAGCGAGGGGCGCGAGATGGCCACGGGCCGCGGCCTCTTCTATTGCATCGAGGAGTGGCTGCGACACCGCCAGTCCCCCAGTGCGGACCGGCTCATCGCGCCGGAGAAGGTGTCGTGGCAGGACGTGAACTTCACCATGCAAGGCTACGGCAACGTGGGCTCCGCCTTCGCCCGCATCGCCGTGCCGCGCGGCGCCAAGCTCGTCGCGGTGAATGACCGGGACGGCACCATCTATGACCCTGCCGGCATCGATCCCGAAGCGCTGCAGGAGTACGTCGCCTCACCGACGAACGTGAAGCACAGCGTCGAGGGCTTCCCGAAGGCGCGCAGCATCCACCTCGACGAGTTCTGGGGGCTCGACGCCTTCCTCTTCGTGCCCGCGGCGCTCGGGGGCGTCATCAATGCCGAGGTGGCCCACAAGCTCAACGTCAAGCTCGTCGCCGAGGGGGCCAACGGGCCCTGCACCTTGGACGGCGAGGAGGTGCTCCGGGAGCGCGGCATTGGCATCATCCCGGACATCATCGCCAACGCCGGCGGCGTCATCGTGAGCTACTACGAGTGGCTGCAGAACAACCGCCAGGAGCATTGGACCGAGGCGAAGGTCAACGAAAGACTCTCGGAAGCGATCAAGTCCAATTACAACGTCATCCTCGACATCGCCGCCAACCGGCCGCGCCGCACGCCGTTCTGGGACTCGACCCGCCACGTCACCGGCGAGCCGCTGGACATGCGCATGGCCGCCATGGTGCTGGCGCTCCGCCGGCTCGAGGCGCACTACAAGCTCGAGGGTTTTTCGCAGTGAGACGATCGGACCCGGCGCCAGCGACGGCAGCCGCGCCGGCCTGCCACTCGCAGTCAGCGATAGAGCTCCTTGATCATGCTCCAGCTGGTGTTCTGTACTGCCAACGGCGTCGGGCACTTGCGCGGCGTCGTGAAGTTCACGAAACAGGACTGCCCTTCGACGCAGATCTTGGTGAACACCGGGTTGTCGCAGGCCAGGAGCAGCGGGCAAGGGAAGAGGGAGTTCGTCGGCGGCTCCCGCTTCTCGATGGTGAAGGTGAGATTGGCCGCCGGCCCATCCGCCTGGACGAGAACGGTGAAGAGCAAGATCGCGCCGCTCGCCGGCTGCTTGCAGTTCGCCGCCACCATCGTGACGCCCTCGACGAAGGGGTCGCCGATCCCGAGCATCTCGTGGTTGAGCACCGGTGACGTGTGCCAGGAGGCGGGGATCCCAGCGAAGCGGAACTCGGCGCCGGCGATGCCGCAGCGGCTGTCGTCGGACTCTCCCAGCTTGGCGACGACGTAGACCGTATCGATGCCGCCCGGCGCGATCACGCCCGCGCACTGGGTTCCTTCCGGATCGAAGAAGATGCCGATGGTGCCCGGGTTCTCGCCGTCGAGGATGCGGAGAGGCGCTTGCCGCCGTGCCGGCGGCGGTGTGGCGGTGACGACCGGAGCCTGGCCGGCGGCGGTGGCGCAATGCAAGGCGGTGCTCGAGGTCGGATTCGGCCCCGGGTTCCCCGCTTCGTCCAGGACCACCAGGCCGAAGGAGCCGGCGACGGTGGTGCTGTCGCCGTGACCGGCGCCTGGCAGTGGGTTCCAGGCGTTGCCACGGTCGAAGACGCAGAAACGCGCCGTCGCTCCCAGCGGCGTGCCGCTCACCGTCGTCCCGTTGCAGGCGAGGTCGAAATCGACGCGGAGGGTGAGGGGTTTGCCCACCCCGGGCAGGTTGGTCACCGCATTCGTGGCGATGCGGAGCACCGCACGGGGCTCGCCTCCGCCCTCGTGCACTGCGATCGAGAAGTGGATGCCGCTGCTCAGGTCGAGTTCGCTCACCTGAGCATCGAAGAGGACGCTCACTTGGCTGGACCCCGCTTGCGGCAGCGTCCATACCTCGTTCTGCACCTGGTCGAGGGCGAGTGCCGTGCCGGAGAACGTCAAGCAGAGCACGGCAGACAAGCCGGCACGCGCCGGCGGCAAGGAGAACGCGACGCCTTGGGGGCGGCGGCGTAGCGCAGACAAAGAACCTTGCATCGCGCTTCCTCCCGGTTCGAGGCTCGACGGGATTCGGCGGCGGATGGGCGGGCTCGGTCTTGGGGGTGGTGGGGGACCGAGGCCCGTGGGCGGCTGAACCCCCCGAGGAGCGCAGTGATTCTACCTTGCGCCGGGAATACCGAACAAGCGGCGACGCGGCGCGCGCCCAGGCCGGCGCCGGAGGAGCCTCCGGGAGGGCTGCTATACTTCTCGGAGCCAGCGTGCGGAGCTCTAGCCTGCGCCCACTCCGGAAGGTTCTTTCGTGTCCACGACGCTCCCCGGGCCACCACTCCCGCAGCCGCACAACGCCATCGTCTCGGTGACGCTCAACTGCAACGCCCGCTGCACCATGTGCGACATTTGGAAGAACGACATGCACGGCGAGGTGGCACCGGAGGTCTTCGGCCGCCTACCGACGAGCTTGCGCGACATCAACATCAGCGGCGGCGAACCCTTTCTCCGCAGCGATCTGCCGGAGATCCTGGCGGCCATCCGGCGCCGCAACCCGCGGGCGCGGCTGGTCATCTCCACCAACGGGTTCCAACCGGGGAAGACGGCGAAGCTCCTGCCGGATCTCCTGGCCGCGGCTCCTGGCCTCGCCGTCCGCGTCTCCATCGACGGCATGGAAGCCACCCACGACCGGATCCGCGGCATCCCGAAGGGCTTCGCCAAGTGCGTGCAGACGCTCGAGCTCTGCCGCACCGCCGGGGTGCGGGACCTCGGGATCGGTTTCACCTTGCTCGACGACAACGTGCACGAGCTGGAGGCGGTGCATCGCTTCGCCGAGAGCCGGGACCTGCAGCTGTCGATCACGGTGGCACTGGACTCGCCGATCTACTTCGGGTCCGACAAGGAGAGCATGCGGCCCCGAGATGCGCATGCTTTGCGCCTGGCGATGTCTCAGGTCATCGCCGTGCAGTACCGCAAGTGGGACCTGAAGGAGAATTTCCGCGGCTGGTTCAACAAGACCCTGCTGGAGTACCACCAGAGCGGCAAGCGCCGCTTCCGCTGCGACGGTGCCTCCGGCTTCTTCTACCTGGACTCCTTCGCCAACGTCTTTCTCTGTCACATTCTGGACGTGAAGATCGGCAACCTACGTGAGCAGACCTGGGAGGAGTTGTGGTCGTCGCCGGCGGCGGTGGCGGCCCGCGACTTCGCCGCTGCCTGCGACCGCTGCTGGCTCATCTGCACGAGCAAGTCCCAGATCATGGCGCACAAGTGGGGGATCGGCGCCGAGATGCTGCGCGACGCGGCCCTGGCGCGATTGGGGCGGGTCTGACGACCCCGGGCGTCGGGAAAGTCCGCCGCTGCCCGGCGCGTCGCAAGGTGGCGCCGAGCCACGGCTCTGCTTGCCCTCCGTGGCGCAGCCCCGCATATTGACCTCATGAAAAGACTGCCGCGCACGGACGCTATTTCACCGGGATGGCGTTCCCTGCACCTCGTACTCCGGCGTGCCACTCTGGCGGCGGCCGCGAGTGCGGCAGCGGGGGCGAGCATGGTGGCGGCCCAAACCACCGCCAACGGCGCGGCGGCCCGCCTGGCGGCGAGCCATCCCGACTTGTTCCCCGCCGGAACGGTGGCGGACGCGACGCTGGCGGGCGTCGCGGGGGCGCAGGTGAGCTCGACCAGCGAGCACCAGCGCGCGCTCGGTGTGCAAGAGGGCGATGTGATCATCGCCGTCGACGGCCAGGTCCTGACCGCAGAGGCCCCGAGCGCGCCGGCGGTGGGGGAGCACGTTTTCACCGTGCTGCGACACATGCCCGGCGAACGTCCGGTGCTGGCGCCGGAGATCCTGGGCCGGCAGGTGCTCGAACAGTTCAGCGCGCTCCCGGCGGCGGAGCGCTCGCCGGTGCGTCTCACGCGCATGGTGGCGAACCAGCAGATGCTGGTGCAGGAAGGTGTGGGCCTGTTCCTGGTGCCGGCCGTGGCGAACCAGGACGATACGGTGTGGCTCACCCGCGCCAATCCGCTGCCGCTGCCGTGGGAGGCCGCGGTGCGCACCGTCCGCGACGCCATCCTCACGCGGGCCAAGCTGCCGGAGAGCAGCGAAAGCGACGCCGACGCGGCGGCGCGACTCCTCGGCGAGAAGCAGTACCTCGAGGCCGGCGAGCACGCCCAGCGCGCTCTCTTCGCGCAGGTGGCCGAACCGGAAGCGCGGGCCGATCGGCCACGCTTCGACCCGCTCTTGGCGCTCTACCTGGAAGCCCAAGCCGGACAGGAGGGCGTGCGACACCAGCTCCTCGCCCCCGGCGCTCGCTTCGCGATCGTCGTCGAGCCGCTCTTCAGCAGCTCGGCGACGCCGCTGCCGCAGGACATCCTCCTGCAGGTCGAGCGCTCCAACGACTTCCTCTTCGCCGCGGGCCTGAACACCAGCCTGCACTGGCCGTCGCCGAACGGCGGCTGGCCGGTGCTGCGCGACCTCGACCTGCTGCTGGAATACGGCTACACCTCGCGCAGCTACGAGGGACCGTTTGGCCCCGACGAGATCACTCCTCCCGGCGCTGACGTGGAACCCCCGGTGACGGAGCGCATGGCGGCGACGGAGCATCGCTTGAGCTTCGAGCTCACCTACCGGCCGACGCTGCTCGCCCGCTTCCGGCCGATGTTGCGGGGGGGGCCGGCTTTCTTCATCTCCACGGCGCACTCTTTCGACCAGTTCGGCACCCAGACCATGCAAGTGGATCTGCAGAGCTGGGGCTGGATCGCGGGCGCGGGGATCGATCTGTACCGGCACAGTCGCGGCATGCGGGCGACGCTGGTCGGGACCTACCAAAGCGTGAAACACGAGTTCTGCGACGACGACGCCGCGAGCTGGGAGAGAGCCTCCAACATCCCGGATTTCAAGATCGACGAG
>DASRJW010000078.1 GCA_035649275.1 Candidatus Krumholzibacteriia bacterium | reverse complement strand
TTCGAGCCCCTGAAGGTACAGCTCCGCGGTCTGCATGCCAGCCAGTGTCGCGCCGGCAAGCCGCGCATAAACGCCGATCGATAGCCGATATAGCACTCCGCCGAAGAGGGATGCGACCGTGGCTTGGCAGGAACCGAAGTCGGGAGTGGTGCGGTTTCCTGTGCTGGGATCGATCCCGTAAGGGAAGAGATCGATCGAGCCGTTAATTCCTGCCTGCGCCGATGCCGAACACAGTGCGAGCACCAGGATGAGAGCACCGACGATTCGCATGGATCCTCCCTCAGGTTGCATAAGCGGCCTTGACTCTATCGATAGAGCCCCTTCACCCGGGACCAGGTGGCCTGTTCGACCGCAACCGTGCACGCCGGGCCCGACGGATTGATGATGAGCTGACCCCCAGTGACACAGACCTGGGTGAAGTACGGGAAGTCACAGAGCGCCAAGAAGGGGCACGCCATCTCGGGAGGAAGCGAGGGTACCCCGGCCACCACACTGACGTAGTGGTTGTCGGCGAAGTTCGGAGCGAAATTGAAAGCCGTGAGGTCGACGAGGGCCAAGAGCACCAGAGCGTCCGTCTTGCACTCGGGGCCAGGCCAGACCACATCGCAACGGCGTACCAACTCTCCGTCCGCAGGTTCAGGATCGGAGATCGACCCCACGGAGACAGCTGGCGAAGGGAAGGTGACGTTCTTCGTCCAACCCGCAGGAAGCTGGCCCGTCGCATTCGTTTCGAGCCCCTGCAAGTAGAATTCCGCGAGAGTCATCCCAGCCAGCGTCGCACCTGCAAGGCGAGCATAGACACCGAACGACAACCTGCTCACGAGACCGCCGTAGAGGGAAGCCACCGTGGCCTGGCAAGCACCGAAGTCGGGGGTGGTGCGGTTTCCTGTGATGGGATCGATCCCGTAGGGAACAAGATCGATGGCGCCGTCCTGTCCGGCGTACACCTGAGCCGCACTCAAGGCGAGGGCAAGGGCAGAAGCCAAAGTCAGTGCACTGACGATACGCATGACGCCTCCTGCACGCCGCAAGGCGCGCAGGCATCGTGTTGTACGCGCAGCGAACGACCGAGCGTCAGTCAGGGGGCCATCAATATAGCCAGCCACTCGAGCAGAGTCAAGCGACGCGACGTGGCTATTGATTTGGACGATTGATTTGACTGGGTGTCAAAAGCGGATGGTGAAGCGCGTGCCCCGCTGCAGCTGACTGTGGACCGAGAGCACGGCGCCCATGCCATCCATGGCGCGCTTCACCATGGAAAGCCCGAGGCCGAGTCCATGAATTTGACCGGTGAACTCAGGTTCTACCTGATAGAAGCGTTCGAAGATACGTTCCAGGTGTTCTGCCGGGATGCCCAAACCGTTGTCGCTCACTTCGACCACGGGGCCCTGGGCGTCCCGATGCAGGTGCACGTGGACCTGGACGGCCGGGCCCCCGAACTTGACGGCGTTGCGCACCAGTTCCAGCAGCGCGTCCACGAACAGGCCGTGGTCGACGACGATCTCGCCCTCTGCGGCCTTCACCGTCACCGGGGCTTTCTCGCCCAGGTGCTGGTGCACCTTGCTCTGCAGCTCCGCTGCGATCGCCGCGAACCCCACCCGGCGGCGCTTCAGGTGCTGCAAGCGCCGTGTCCACTCCATGTGGGTGAAGATGCCGTCCAGCACCGACCGCAGTTGGGTGGCGGCGCCGGCGATGGCGCCGAGCGCCTGCTTCTGCGGTTCCTGCAACTCGCCGCAGCCGCCTTCGAGGAGCACCTCGGTCCACGACGTCACCACCGTGAGGGGCGTGCGCAGCTTGTGGCTCATCAGGGAAAGGACGTCCTGCTGCAGCTTGTGCTCGAGCCGCTCCCTGGTGACATCGCGCACCGAAAGTACCGCTCCCGTCGCGTTCCCCTGAGGGTCGCGCACGGGACGCAACGAGGCGCGCAGGAAGAGCGGCGGCTCCGACCGTTCGAGGACGAAATCCCGCGCTTCCCCCCGACGAATCGCAATGTCGAGATCGTCCGGAGCGCCCTCGAGGCGGCCCCAGGCCTCGGTGAGGTGCTGCACGTCGCGAGGGAGCTCGAGCCAGCGGCGCGCGCTCGGACTCACTTCGCGGACCCGCCCCTGGGCGTCGAGGATGAGGATGCCGTCGCTCACGTCACCGAGAACGAGCTCCAGCTTCTGCCTCTCGTCGACCTGCCGGTGCAAGTAGGTGAGCCGGAGCGTGCTCTGCACCCGCGCCACGAGTTCGGCCTGACTGACGGGTTTCGCCAGATAGTCGTCGGCGCCGGCTTCGAGACCCCGCACGCGATGATCGAGGTCGCCCAACGCCGTGACCATGACGATCGGGATGAGACGAGTCGACTCCCCTGCCCGCAGCCGGCGCGCCACCTCGAAGCCGTCCATCCCCGGCATGTTCACGTCGAGGAGGATCATGTCGGGGCGAAGGCGCTCGGCCAGTGCCAGCGCTTCCGGGCCGGAAAAAGCTTGCTCCACCCGGTAGCCCTCGGGCACCAGCATGGCTTCGAAGAGCTCGCAGTTGAGAGCGTTGTCGTCGACCACGAGGATGCAAGCGCCTTGCTGGGCGTCTTCTGCCCGGGCCGTGGGCTCGGCCCCCGAGGGTCCGACACGATCCCCCTCGCCCCAGGTGGGCGTAAATCGGCCGGGCAGCCCGGCCGACGGGCTGCGTGCATCCTCATGCCTCATGCGACATGCTCCGCCGTCGCGCCGATGACGCGCTCCACGATTTCCGGGAGCGTGCGCGTATCGACGGGCTTGGACAGATGGAGAGTGCAGCCGGCTTCGAGACAGCGCATCTGATCTTCCTTCTTCACATGCGCCGTCACTGCGATGATGGGGATCCGGGCAGTGTCGGGGTCGGCGCGGAGGATGCGCGTCGCATCCAGGCCGTCCATGTCCGGCATCTGCACGTCCATTAGGATGACGTCGGGTGCCGCTTTGCGGGCGATGTCGATGCCCGCGGCCGCGGCCGGCGCACTCAGCACCTCGAAACCCGCGCCCTCGAGGACGATCTGCACCAACTCCAGATTGAGCTCGTCGTCCTCGATGAGAAGCACTCGCCCGCGTTTCTTGTGCTTCTGCTTCACTGCCGCCTCCTCACGAACTCGGGGGCCTCAGGAACGCCAGTCCCCTTCGGTACCCCGACCTCCTCCTCGAACACGCCCGATCGCTGCGACCCGTGCCGAGGCGCCTCCTGCCTGGCATGGTCGCTGGCGTCCCCGCTCACGGCGCGCGACGCCTGCTTCTTCTTGTGCCGAAAAGGCGGCTCGCCCCAGGGCCAGAGAGCCTTCTCGGTCTGTCGTTCCGCATCGACGGCCGGTGATCCGTTCGACTCCAGCAGCGGCGCCGGCGCGTTGCTCGACCTCTCAGGAACTGCTTCGACGGCCCTCCCCGGCGCGGCCGCCTCCTGTTCCGGAGATAAGTCGTCCTCTACATCATGGCCGCTGTATTGCAGCGGCATGTAGAAGACGAAGCTGCTGCCTTTGCCCTGCTGGCTGGTGAACGAGATCTCGCCCCCCAAAAGCCGCACGAGACGGCGTGTCAAGGCCAGGCCCAGACCCGTGCCCTCCTGCCGGCGGGCGTAGGACGTGTCGAGCTGCTGGAAGGGCACGAAGATCCTTTCGTGATCCTCCGGAGAGATGCCGATCCCGGAGTCACGCACTTCGATGAGCGCATACTCTCTGTGGCTTTCGATGCGCTCGCGGCGGCGCGCCGGCAGCAAATGGCTGATGGGCTGCACCCGGAGCGACTGGCCCTCGAGGCATTGCACAACGACGTCCACGCGCCCACCCGACGGGGTGAACTTGATGGCGTTGGAGAGCAGATTGAACATCACCTGCTTGAAGAGCTTCGGGTCCGTCTTCGCCAGCAGCTCGGGAACCGGCTTGCAGTGCAGCTGAATGTCCTTCTTCAGCGCCAGGTTGCGCACCAGGGTCTGGATCTCGTCGAGGCTCTGGCGCAAGTCGAACTCGTGCGGCGCCACTTCCATCTTGCCCGCCTCGATCTTGGAAAGGTCGAGGATGTCGTTGATCAGCCGCAGCAGATGCCGTCCGCTGGTGAGCGCGTTTTCCGTGAAGCGCCGCTGCTTGTCGTTGAGCTTGCCGAACTTTTCGTCCAAGAGGACTTCGGAGAAACCGATGATGCCGTTCAGAGGCGTGCGCAGCTCGTGGGACATGATGGCGAGGAACTCGGACTTCATGCGGCTCGCCTTGGCGATCTCTTCGTTCTTGCGCAGGAGAGTCCGGTTCACCTCCTCGAGCTTCTCGGCGTTCTCGCGGAGAGTCTCGAGATAGCTCGTGGCGAGCTCCCGAGAGCGCTGGATTTCGTCGGCCATCTGGTTCCAGGACATCGCCAAGCGGCCGAACTCGTCGCGCGACCCGACGGCGAGGCGCACGCTGAAGTCGCCGCGCGCCACGCGGCCGTTGCCCTCCATGAGCTGGGTCAGCGGGCGGATGATCCGAGACACGACCAGTGCCGCCACCACGCTGGCGGCCAAAGCCACGGCGATGCCGAGGAGACTGGCGAGGCGGCTCATGGCGGCGATGCGCCCCTCCGCGTCAGCCGACGACATGCCGACCCGTACGTTGCCGATGAGCTCGCTCCGCCCCACCTGGCGCTTGCTCGCTAGGATGTCGCCGTCCACCGCCGCTTCCAGGGTCACCGGGGCCACGACTTCCAGGTAGCGGACGCCGTCGGAGCCGCGCATCCAAGCGGTGCGGGCGCCATCCGGTTGCACCTCGCTCGTCTCGGGAATGAGGTCGAGGGTCTCGGGGTGCACGCCGACCCGCACCATGGCGACGCCGAGCGTGTCCTCGAACTGCACGAAGGCGACTTCGGCGTGTCCGAGCAATCCGTTGCCGAGGCGCTGCAAGGAGGCGGTGTTCTGCGTCACCAGGGGCAGCTGGCAGTTGTAGGCGAGGTTTTCCGTCAGGGCGACGGCGCGGCGGGCCAGACCATCGCGGATCGTGGACTCCTGCTGCAGCGTCAGGAAAGTCGTGATCAGCATCGCCACGGCCAGGATCATGGCACCGATGACGACGGCGAACTTCGTCTTCAGCGGCAGAGGCGGCAGATAGCTGGTGATGGACCGCATCGGTGGCTCGAATTCGACGACACGCGATTCGCCTGGAGCGCGATGGCATCGTCGGCGCCGGCTCCGGCGCTTCGCGCTCTCCGCCTAGCCGGCGCGGTTTCTCTCGGACTTTCCCCCGCTTGCAACCCGCGTTCCACGAGGCCGGCAGCACCATGCCCCGGCGTCCTTTATGATTCCTCCGTGCGGTGGGAGTCCGGTGTCTGGAGGCCGTGCATGCTCGAGCAGATCCTGCAGGACAAGCGCGCCGAACTGGCCCAGCTGGATGAACGTCTGCTTCGCAACGTCCGGCCCAGCACGCGCGACCTGCGCTACTCCATCGGCACCGGAAGGGAGTCGCTGTCGCTTTTCGTCGAGCTCAAGCGCCGCGATCCCTGGGAGGGAGAGATCCGCCCCGACCTCGACCTACCGACTCTCGCCGCGCGCCTCGAGGAAGTCGGAATCGGCGCCTTCGTCGTCGCCACCGAGTCGCGCTACTGGGGCGGCAGCCGCGAGGACCTCGCCGGCTTGGAAAGACTGGGCGTGCAGGTTCCGCTCCTGCGTCACGATTTCATCGTGGAGGAGCTGCAAATCTACGACTCCCGCCGGCTCGGGGCCGATTCGCTCTTCCTCCGCCCGGCTCTCCTGCCGGGAGAGCGCTTGCAGACCGCCCTTCGCGTCGCCCGCTCCACCCACATGGTGGCGGTCGTCCTGGTCGCCAATGCCCTGGAGCTCGACGCCGCCCTCGCCACCGATGCGCCGATCATCGGCATCTCCAACCGTGATTTCGACAGCGGTCGGCTGGATCTGGAGACGACGCTGCAGCTCGCCCCCCGCATCCCGGCGTCCCGCTCCGTGCTCTCTTGCTTCGGCATCCGGAGCGCCGCGGATGTGCGCGCGGTGCGCGGCCACGTGGACGCGGTGTGCCTGGGAACGGCCTTGCTACGCGCCGCGGATCCCGTGGCCGAGCTGGCGCAGCTGGCGGGACCCTGAGCCGAGGCGTCACCTCGTCAACCCGGATAGGTTCCCTCGGACTGCCTCCGTCGACGACAGGAGCAATCGTACTCAGCAGGTCCTGTGAATGGTGGCCAAGCATCGACTGCCCCGTTGAGCTCGGTCGTCTTGACTTCGACTGCTGAACCGGTTGATTCTCTCTGAGCCGCACTCACGAGCTGGCTTTCGCCGTTCTCGACGCGAGACGCTCGTGCTGCCACTCATCGACTGGATCGGCGATGCAAGCCGGCCACCGCGTCCGGGCGCTCCGGGGGTTCCTACCCTTCGTTGCCCTGACCCTTGGCTCTCCCGCTCCTGGCCCGGCCACAGGTTTCGCAACCGGCCAGGATCCAAAGCCCATTCCCCCGCACCGTGGTTTCGCGCCGCTCCCGCATGTCGAGGCCAGGCTCCTTTTCGTCTATTTCCCGCAAGCCCCCGCGGGTCGAGACAGCCTCCTGCCGGCATGGAGCACCTGGCTCGTCGAGGAGCTGACGGCTTTCGTTCGGGTCATGTCTCGCGGTCAGCAAGTCCTCAGTCTCGAGATCACGAAGCGGCCTGGCGCTGATTCGACCAAAGCATGGCGGGCGCCGAATCCGGCGGTGACGTATCAGGCAAACGACGATTACGGTCTTCTCAACAACCAGATCATGCAAATAGTCCACGACACCTATCCGCCTGTTGCCGGTGTGAACTACTGGGATCCGGTGAACATGGTCTTCGTGATCACTTACGAGAGCCCGTTCTTCGGAGGCAGAGGGGGTGGATTCGACCGTCTGGGTTGGGTCGACGTGCCGGGCTTCCTCGAGTGCGGGGGGATTGGATGCGTGAAGCGGGGAGAAACGCAGCGCTTGTTCACGTTCGATTCGATGACGAGCCCAACGAATGATCGTGTCGCTCAAGGGGCTGCGCACGAATACGGGCACATTCTCTTCGCAAACAGTCACTCACCTTACACCGGCTGGCCGCTGCCTGTGGAAGGCCCCGGGACGCCACCTGGTCAGTGCCACCTACCTCCCGTCACAGAGTATGTGAACATGGGTCGATACGATTTGCTGAAGGCGTTGCAGCCGGCCGATTCACGGCCGAACGAAGGCTTGGTACCTTTCCACCCGGTCTGGTTGATGCAACCGGAGCCCGTCCAGGCGGGGTTCGCTTGGGTTCCCGTACGAGAGATCACCAGCGACACGCGAGGCCTCCGGATCCCGGAGATTCGCGGACCGCAGGGGACGATCTTCAAGATCGTGCCGGCGAACTCACCGCAGCATCTGGACCAGTACTTCATCGTCGCCAACTACCAGGGCGCGGCGAGCTCGATCTACGACGCCAAACTCCTCGGCACCGGGCTCTTGGTCTGGCATGTCCTCCCCGATCGGGCTTGGGATCTGGAGAGTGCCTGGGGAAAACGTCCTGGTCTCGGCGTGGCCGGAAGGGACACTTTGGAATCGGATTGGTGCTACGAGGGATTCGCCGGCGACTTCTTCACCGACTCGCCGCCTCCAGGGCTCCCCATGCACGTGGACTTCGGCCCCGGGACCAACCCGAACACCAACCTCTACTCCGAGGATCTCTACACCTCAGCCCAGTCCGTACGGACCAGTGTAGCCATCGAGAACATCAGGAGGGATCCGTTCTCAACCGACATGTTGGCTGATATCTACCTCAGTCCGAAGCAGTACGTCGTCACTCCGAATGGGGGAGAGTTCATCGCGAGCGGTCAGAACGTCATCGTCACCTGGCTCCGTCGCGATGTGGCGAAGATCACCTCCGTCGACGTCGCGCTCTCCTTCGATGGCGGCCTGAGCTATCCGCTCGTGCATTCCGCCCTGCCCAACACCGGCTCGCACGACTTCGGTGGCCTGGGGGGAACCAGTGACCGGATGAGGTTTCGTGTAACCAGTCATGATTCGCTGGCGGTCGCGAGCGACGTTTCCGATACGACCTTCGCCGTTTGGGACATTTTGGAATCGAGCGTGCTGCCCAGCGTGTCAAAGTTCTGCCGCAACGGCAATCACTTGGTGAAGCTCGACGTCTCCTGGCAGACGAGCGTGCCGACCGACCGCGGCTCCGACAAGCTCGACGTGTTCTTCCCCACGCACTCGGCACCATGCGCCGGAACGCCCTCCAGCACGAAGTCCGGCGGCTCTGGCGGGACGAACCACCGACTCGTGTGGCAAGGTGTCTGTCAAAGGGGCGTGTTCAAATACCGGCTGAAGAGCAAGAAGGCCACCGGTGAGACGGTCTCGGATTGTCGTCACTTCACCATCTCGTCGTGCCGTCACTGCCCCGAAAACGACCCCAACGACGGTGGGAGTACGGCCCCGACGATGATCACGTCGGCGCCGGTCGAAGTCTTCCTTCGCCCCACGAACCCGGTTCACTCCTCGTGCAGTCTCGAATTCGGCGTCGACCGGCCGGCACAGGTCTCGCTGATAATCTACGATGTCGCAGGGCGCCGAGTCCGGATTCTCGCGCAGGGCAGGTTCGAAACCGGGGTGTATGCGTATCCATGGGATCTTCAGGGCCAGGGTGGTGGCGAGCTGGCAGCCGGTATCTACTTCGCCAAACTGACCGTGGGAAGCAGGATCGTAACGAAGAAGGTTCTGGTGGCGAAGTGAGGCTCCTGGCGTCTCGAACACGGTGCGCATGAGCCGAGGAACCATGTCGGCAGGCTTCCGCGTGCTCATGGTCGACTCGGAAACGACCTGGCGCGGCGGCGAGAATCAGCTCCTCCTTCTCATGCGTGGACTGCGCGAGGCAGGCGAGGCAGAGGTCGAGCTCGCCGCGCCGCCCGACGCCGCCATCACCCGCCGCGCCGCCGAGATCGGCGTCCCCTGCTTGCCTTTGCCCATCCGCGGCGGTATGGACCTCGTCGCTGCCCGGCGCTTGCGGGACTATTTCCGGCGCGGCCGTTTCGCTCTCGTGCACTGTCACGCCTCGCACGCCCACGGCGTCGCCTTCCTCGCCCTCGCCTTTTCCCGGTTGCAGCGCCGCCGCCCGCCCTTCCTGGTGGTGAGCCGGCGCGTCGATTTCCCCTTCGCCCGACGCGGCCCGAGCGCGCTCAAGTACCGCTACGGGGCCGACCTCTATCTGGCGATCTCGACCGGCGTGCGCGATGTCCTCGTCCAGTGCGGGGTGGCACCCGAGCGCATCGCCATGGTCCCGAGCGGCATCGATCTCGCCCGTCACCGGCAGCTCGGCGAGACGACGAGACTCCGCCGGGAACTCGGCCTCGGGAGTGGCGCCGCGGTCATTGGCAATGTGGCGGCGCTCGCACCGCACAAAGCGCAGGTGGATTTCGTCCGGGCGGCGCGCCTCGTGGCCGATGACTTGCCTGAAGCGCGGTTCCTCCTCGTCGGCGAAGGTTCCGAACGCCCGCGACTCGAAGCGCTGGTGCGCGAGCTCGGCCTTTCGGCACAGGTCACGTTGACGGGTTTCCGCGACGATGCCTTGCAGATCCTCTCTCTCTTCGATTGCTTCGTTTTGTCGTCGACCCTGGAGGGGCTCTGTACCTCCATCATGGACGCGCAGGTCCTCGGCGTGCCCGTCGTCGCCACCCGGGCCGGCGGCGTCCCGGACCTGGTCCAAGACGGCGAGACCGGTCTTCTCGTGCCACCCAGAGAGCCGTCGCAGCTCGCCGCTGCCATCCTGCGCCTGTTGCGCAACCCGACGTTGCGCTCGCGCTGCGTCGCCGCGGCGCGCGCCCGCTCGGAACAGTACGGTTACCAGCACATGGTGCAGGGAACGCTGGCTGCCTACCGCGGTCTGCTGGTGGCGCGCTGAAGCGACTTGCGGGAAGAATCACCCCTTGCCGCTCGCCGGACGACGGCGCCGGCGGCGCTGCGACCGGTCTGGACCGGGCCTTGACGCTTTCGAAGCGGCAACCATAGATTCCAGAATGGATTGAGCTTTCTCTCGGGCGGGTCCCATGCACCTCGCGATCCGGCTCCTCGCCACCCTGCTGCCCATCGCCTACGGGCTCCTGGGAGTGGCGTATGCGCTCCTCTTCTTCCGCGACGACCCGGTGGCGCGCCGCCTGGCGCCGCGGGCCCTACTCGGGACCATCCTCATGCACGCGGGCTTCATCGGCCTGCTCACCCTGACGTTGCGGCGCGTCCCCATCGCCACCAGTTTCGAGTCGCTGACGGCGCTGGCGCTCGCTCTGGCGATCGTCTACTTCGTGCAGGAGAAGCGCTCGGGCACGCCCTACACCGGAATCCTCTTCGTCCCCCTGGTGTTCCTCTGCCAGACGCTGGCTTCCGCTTTCATCGATCCGAACGTCGTGGTCAAGGAGCGCATCCTGCAGAGTCCGCTCTTCGGCCTGCACATCGCCGCTGCTCTTCTGGGTTACTCCGGCTTCGCCGTCTCGGCGATCTACGGTTTGCTCTATCTCATGCTCCATCACGAGCTGCGCCGGCATCGCTTCGGCATCATCTACGACCGCCTGCCGTCGCTCGACATCCTGGCCGGCATGAACTGGCGCGCCGCCATGTTCGGTCTCGGCTGCCTGACGCTCGCCATCTGCGCCGGCTCGCTGATGTCGTTGGAGGTGTACCCGCGCTTCTGGCAGGACCCCAAGGTGTGGCTCAGCCTGCTCACCTGGACCGTCTACGCCGCCTGTATGTACACCCGCATCGCCGGCGGCTGGTACGGCACGAGGATCGTCTATTTCACCATCGCCGGCTTCATGCTCGTAGTCTTCTCCCTCCTGGCCGTGAATCACCTGTTCCCGTCGTTCCACGACTTCACGCTCTGAGGTGAACATGCTCGCGGAGCCCAAGGGCTTGCTGATGATCGGGACGAACCACCGGCAAGCGCCGTTGGAGTTCCGCGAGAAGATCGCCTTCCTTCCCGACGAGGCCGACCTCTTCCTCAAGGAAGCCCGCGACACGCTGCATGGCAGCGACGTCTTCCTCATCTCGACCTGCAACCGCACCGAGATCTACATCGTCAATCTCAACGGCAACTCGACGCAGGACGCCTGGCGGCTTTTGTCGCGCTACAAACCCGTCGACCCGGAGCGAGACGAAGCCTTCTTCTATAGGCTCGAAGGCCGCCGCGCCGTGGAGCAGCTGTTCGGCGTCGCCACCGGGATCGACTCCGCCATGCTCGGCGAGCCGCAAGTGCTGCAGCAGGTGCGCCAGGCCTCGGACACGAGCGTGCGCGCCCATGCCGCCGGTGTCGTCGGCGAGCGCCTGCTCGCGGCCGCGGTGCGCTGCGGCAAACGCGCCCGCGCCGAAACGGAGATCTCCAAGGGCGCCGTGAGCGTCGCCGTGGCGGCGGTGAGCCTGTCGCACAAGGTCTTCGCCGATCTCTCGCCGCGTACGGCGCTCGTGGTCGGTGCCGGCGAGACCGGGACGCTCGTGGCACAGAGCCTGCGGGAGCACGGCATCGGCCGGCTCCTCCTCGCCAACCGCGGCCTCGAGCGCGCTCGGACTCTGGCCACCGAAACGCGCGGCGAACCCATGGGACTGGACCGCCTGGACGCCGCTCTCGCCACCGCGGACATCGTCATCACCGCGACCAGCGCGCCCGCGGTCCTGATCGATGCACCCATGGTGCGGCGGGCCCAGAAACGCCGCCAGCACGCTTCCTTCTTGGTGGTGGACATCGGCGTCCCCCGTGACGTGGACTCTGCAGTCGGCGACATCGACAACGTCTTCTTGCACGACATCGACAGCCTGCAGGGGATGATCGAGCAGAATCTCCTGCGCCGCCGGCGCGAGGTGCCCAGGGTGGAACGCATCATCCGCCACGAAGTGGACCGTTTCCTCGACTGGTACGCGGGCTTGCAGGCCGGGCCGGTGATCCGCGAGCTGCGGGAAAACCTGGAAGCTCTGCGTCTGCAGGAAGTCGAGCGGGCCAAGCTGACCCCCGAGCAACGCACGGTGGTCGATCAGGTGACGCAGAGCCTGCTCAACAAGATCCTACACCGGCCGATGCACCTGTTGCGTGAGACCACCGGGCAAGACGAGAGCAGCCGGCGGCGCCTGCAGACCATCCGCGAAGTCTTCGCGCTGGACTCGAGCGCGGCCGACCTGGACTCGAGTACGGCGGAAAGAGACCGGGAGTCGGCCGTGCCGGACTCGAGCGCGGAGCGCGAAGAATGATCCGCATTGGGACCCGCGGCAGTCGTCTCGCCCTCTGGCAAGCCGAGCGCACCCGCGACGTGCTGGTTTCACTGCATCGCGATCTGCAGGTCGAGATCGTCCCCATCAAGAGCCACGGCGACGAAGCGCAGCACGCACCGATCCAGGAACTGCAAGCGGTGGGGATCTTCACCCGCGAGATCGAGCGCGCCCTCCTCGACGGGAAGGTGGACGTGGCCGTCCACAGCCTGAAGGATCTGCCCACGGAGTCGCCCCCCGAGCTCGTGCTGGCGGCGCTCTTGCCTCGGGACGACCCGCGGGATGCCCTGATCGCGTCAGCGCTGCGGGGCTTCGACGACAGCAACGGCCGGGCGGCGATCTCGGCGCTGCCGCGTGCCGCTCGCATCGGCACCTCGAGCCTGCGGCGGCAGGCCCAGCTCCTCCGCCTGCGCCGCGACCTGGAGGTCGTCGAGCTGCGCGGCAACGTGACCACTCGATTGGCCAAGGTGGAGGAAGGCGAGCTGGACGGCATCCTCGTTTCCAGCGCCGGCTTGGATCGGCTCGGGCTCTGGCCGGAAGGCCGCGTGCGCCTCGATCCGGAAATCATGCTGCCCGCCCCCGCTCAGGGCACCATCGCGGTGCAGGTGCGCGCCGCCGATCAGGAGACGCAGGCGCTCGTCAGCCACGCCGACCACGGTCCCACGCGTTCGACGACGACGGCGGAGCGCTTGCTCTTGCACGCTCTGCACGGCGGTTGCCGCGTCCCCCTCGGGGCGCTCGCGACCCTCGAGGGCGACCGTCTGACGCTGCGCGCCCGCTTGCTCGATGCCATGGGCAGCAAGGCGCTCTCGAGCTCGGCCGCTGGGCCGGTGGCGAGTGTCCAGCGCCTGGCGCAACAGGTGGCGGACGATCTCCTCGCCCAAGGCGCCGCCGACATCCTGGCCTCGCTGCGCTCCCCTGCCAGCGAGAGCGACGCCTGAGGACTCAGCTTCGACGGGTCCCCCACGATCGTGGAGGTACGAGTGAATCTGTCCCGTTTCGATGGCATCCGTGTCCTCGACGGGGACGGATGCGAAGTCATCCTGGGCGATGTCCTGCGCAACCGCCCCTCCGTGCTGGTCTACGTGCGTCACTTCGGCTGAATCTTCTGCCGCGAGCAGATCGCACAGTTGTGCGACGTGGCGCCGGAGATCAGCGCGGCAGGGGCGGCACTCGTCGGCATCGGGAACGGTACCCCCGCGCAGGCTGCTGCCCTGGGCGCTGCCGCCCGCGTCCCCTTCCCTCTTTACGCAGACCCGAGCCGGCGCTCCTACCGGGCCGCCGGACTGCGTCGAAGCTGGGTCAGGGTTCTCGATCCGCGTGTCTTCCTCTCGGCGCGGAAGGCCCGCCGGACGGGTGCGCGACAGGTCGGAATCCAGGGAGACCCCTGGCAGCTCGGCGGTGTCCTGGTGTTCGACGCCTCCGGCCGGCTGGTCTGGCGGCAGCAGAGCCGTTTTCCCGGCGATCACGCCGCTCCGGCAGACATCCTGCAAGCGCTCCGCTCAGCAGTCTGACTCTCTGCTATCCTTTCCAGCCGCAGCCGGAACAACAGAAGGGGAGTGTCCATGAGCAGGCTCGGCGGGAGCAGTGGGCGAGAGCGCAGCTTTTCGAACCGTGGTTCTCTGGTTCCCTTGATTGCGGTCCTCACGGGGCTGGTCACCTTGGGTGCCATGGGTGGCGAGGCGGCTGGCGCGGGTTCCTTCCCACGGGAACAGCAGGACGACCCCCCGGGCATCCTCACCCAGCGCCGGACCGGGCCGGCGGCGCGGCCGCAGGCCGGCCCGTTCAGCAGCGTGCAGGTGAACGTGGACGCGAACGGCGCCAACATCCTGCAAGATGCGGCCAACGAGCCCTCTATCGCCGTCGACCCCACGAACCCGAATCACATCGCCATCGGCTGGCGACAGTTCGACACGATCTTCTCCAACTTCCGGCAAGCCGGCCGCGCCTGGAGCGACGACGGCGGCCGCACCTGGAGTTTCCCGGGCCCGCTCACGCCGGGCGTCTTCCGCAGCGATCCTGTGCTCGGCTATGACGCGAATGGGACCTTCTACTACAGCAGCCTCGAGACCGATTTCTCCACCGATCTCTTCGTTTCCACCAACGGCGGCGCCAGCTGGGACGGGCCGTTCTACTCTTATGGTGGCGACAAGCAGTGGATCCAGGTCGACCGCACCGGCGGCCTCGGGAACGGCCACATCTACCAGGCCTGGAGCACCGCCGCCGGCTGCTGCGGCACCAACATCTTCAACCGCTCCAGCAACGGCGGCACCAGCTTCTCCGCGCCGGTCACGATCCCGACCACGCCCATCTGGGGGACGATGGACGTCACGGCGAGCGGCATTCTCTGGGTCGCCGGCGTCGACCCGAACGACTTTTCCCGCTTCCTCGTCGCCCGCTCCAGCAACGCCAGGGATCCCCTGAGCGTTCCCACTTTCGACTTCACTCGCACCTTCAGCCTCGGCGGCGCGATCGCCGTGCAGGTTCCGGACAGCCCGAACCCGGCGGGCCTCCTCGGTCAAGTCTGGCTCGCCATCGACCGCGGCAACGGCCCGCGAGCGGGATGGATGTACGTGGTGGCCTCCGTCGATCCGGTGGGCACCGACCCCATGGACGTGCACTTCAGCCGCAGCACCGACGGTGGGCAGACCTGGAGCGCCCCGGTCCGCATCAACACCGACCTGACGCTCGGCTGGCAGTGGTTCGCGACCATGTCTCTGTCGCCGAACGGGCGCATCGACGTGGTGTGGAACGACACTCGCGCCTCGGGCTTCTCCAACCTGTGCGAGCTCTACACTTCCTCTTCGAACGATGGCGGCACGACGTGGTCTCCGAACACATTGGCGAGCCCGCAGTGGAACAGCCACGCGGGTTGGCCCAACCAGCAGAAGATCGGCGACTACTACCACATGATCTCGGACAACGTGGGCGCGAACCTGGCCTGGGCAGCCACCTTCAACTCCGAGCAAGACGTTTACTATCTGCGACTGGGTGACTACGACTGCAACGGCAATGGCATCGGCGACGCCACGGACATCGCCCAGCACACGAGCCAAGACTCCAACGCCAACGGTATTCCCGACGAGTGCGAGCCGACGAGCGACGTCGCCTGGGCGCCTGCCCGCACGATGCTGCACCAGAACGTGCCGAATCCGTTCAACCCGCGGACGAGCATCGCCTTCGACCTGCCGCAAGCGGCGTCGGGCGTGTGCTTGCGCGTGCACGACCTCCAGGGCAGGCTGGTGCGCACGCTCCTCGCCGGCGCCAGCGTTGCAGCGGGGCCGACCACCGTCGACTGGGACGGCCGCGACGAGCGGGGCAACTCCGTCGCCTCGGGACTCTACGTCTATCGGCTCGAGGCGCCCGGAGTCGCCGCGTCGCGCAAGATGATGCTGCTGAGATAGGGATCCCCCTTTCGCGGTGGGGTCATGCGATGTCCGAGCCAGCTTGGGTCAGCAATGGTCGATTCGTGTGCGCTTGTGGGCGCGTCCGCCGAGCCTTGCTCGCTTCGATCGCGGTCCTCTTGGTGCACGCGGGCTGCGGCAAGTCCCTGGAGGATCCTGAGCGCCTACGGCTCTTCGAGAAACCCGGTGCGCTGCGATACAACGAACTGCTCCAACAAGGGGAGGAGGACCTCGTCTCTGGCCGCCTATCGGATGCACGCAGAGCCTTCGAGTTGGCGGCATCCGAGCGACTCTTCGAAGTTCCCAATTACGAGGTTCTGGTCCGGATCGCCGAGGTGAAGTGCCTCGAAGGGGATGTGGAAGGAGCGCGGTCGCTCTTGGGTGATTATCGCTGCATGCTCTTAGTAGATAGCGGGAGGACGCCCTGCTACGTAGGGGGTTCTCGAGCCAGGGTGGGTAGATCCAACCCAGAACTGTCCAGCGAGTGTTTCAAACGCATGTGTGGGGAGCTCTATCTTGCGTACTACGAGGCCCCAACGCCGGAGACACTGAAGCGAAGCGGAGAATTGGCCCGAGAAGCTGACCGCGTGGAGCGCCTCTGCAAGGCGAAGGAGCACTGACAGGCACGCGGCATCGTCCAGGCCGGGCAGCCGGTCTACGAGTCGGAGTGTCGGAGTGTCGACCTTCAGTCACACCTTGAAATGGATCTGCAGGACGTCCTTGTCCTGGACCACGTGGTCGCGGCCGACGACTTGGATGCGGCCGTGGTCGTGCAAGGCCTGCCGGCTCCCCCAGGTGGCGAGATCCTCCAGCGCCATCACTTCGGCACGGATGAAGCCACGCTCCATGTCGCTGTGGATCTTGCCCGCCGCCTGCTGCGCCGTACTGCCCCGCCGCAGGTGCCAGGCTTGCAGCTTCTCGTGCGCCATCGTGTAGAAGGTGATGAGGCCGAGCAGCCGGGCGCAGGCGGCGAGCACCAGATCCAGCGCTGTTTTCTCCAGTCCCAATCCCTGGAGGAAGGCGATCTGCTCCTCCGGCGGCAGCTCGGAGACTTCCGCCTCGAGCCGAATCGACACGGGCAACACCCGCTCCGCCCCCTTGGCCGCGACGAGCGCCTGCACCAGCGGGCCCTGGCCCTCCGGGTCGTCCTCCCCGGTGTTCGCCACGTACAGGCACGGCTTGTCGGTGAGGAAACGCGCTTCGGCGAGAAGCTCGCGCTCTCGTTCGGTGAGGTCGAGGTCCGACACGGGAGTCGCCCGCGACAGCGCCTGCGCCGCGCGCTCGAAGATGGCGGCTTCCTCTTTGCCCTCGCGGCCGCTCTTGGCGACGAGACCCCAGCGCTTGAGCGCCCGTTCCGCCGTCTCCAGGTCGGCGAGGAAGAATTCCGTCTCCACGATGCTCGCGTCGCGCACTGGATCGGGTGCACCAGGCGCGTGCGTCACGTTCGGGTCGTCGAAGCAACGGACCACGTGCAGGAGGGCGTCGACTTCGCGGATGTGGCCGAGGAACTTGTTCCCCAGCCCCTCGCCCTTGCTCGCACCCTCGACGAGGCCGGCGATGTCGACGAAGCGGACCGTCGCCGGGATCGTCTCCTGGGGGGAAAGAATCGATTGCAGGCGGCGCAGGTCCAGGTCGGGCACGGCAGCGATGCCGACGTTCTGCTCGATGGTGCAGAAGGGATAGTTCGAGGCGTCCGCACCTGCGTGCGTCAAGGCGTTGAGCAGCGTCGTCTTGCCGACGTTCGGGAGCCCGGCGATTCCCACGGATAGGCCCATCGCGCCGTGAGCCTAGCAGATTCTCTCGGCGGCGCCGGGCCACGGACCCCGGACCGGCGCCACGGTGCGAGCGCTCCCTGGGACGCTCGCGCCGCTTTCGATTAGGATGCATGGCGTTCCGCTCCGTGGTCCCGACGTGGGAGCCCCCTGCATGAGCGTCCGCCAGCCGGCCGACTTCAATCCCCGCCAGGATCCGCCCCTCGACTTCCCCGTGCGCGACCTCGAGGCGATGACGCGCGCCGACTACCACGAGCTCGGCTTCATGTCCGGCCTCGAAGTGCACCAGCAGCTGTGGACGCGCCGGAAGCTGTTCTGCCGCTGCCCTTCCGGTCGCTACGTCCGGAACTTCGACGTCGAGGTGCTGCGCCACATGCGCCCGACCTTGAGCGAGCTCGGCGAGTACGACGGAACCGCCCTCATGGAGTTCAAGACGCGCAAGGAGATCGTCTATCGCCTGGAGCGCGGCACCGTGTGCACCTACGAGATCGACGATACGCCGCCCTTCGAGATGGACGAGGAGGCCATCCGCATCGCCCTGGAGGTGTGTCTCCTTTTCGATCTCAATCTGGTCGCCGAGCTGCACGTGATGCGCAAGCAGTACCTCGACGGCTCCATTCCCGCCGGCTTCCAGCGCACCAGCATGGTGGGGCTCAATGGTGTCATCCCGTTTCGCGTCCCCGAGCTGGGTGTCGACAAGCCGCTGCGCATCCGGCAGCTGTCGCTGGAAGAAGACTCCTGCCGCGAGGTCGCCGATATCGGCCACCGCATCACCTTCCGCACCGACCGGCTCGGTATGCCGCTCACCGAAGTCGTCACCGAGCCCGACCTGCTGACACCGCTGGAGGTGCATGCCGGAGCGCGGCTCGTGGCACACACGACCCGGACGAGCGGCCGCGTGCGCCGCGGGCCCGGTGCGGCGCGGCAAGATGTCAATGTGTCCGTGGCCGGCGGGCGCCGCATCGAGATCAAGGGTGTGCACCATCACCGCGGTCTGCCGCGCCTCGTGCACATCGAGGGCTTCCGCCAGCTGGAGCTGTTGCGCCTCCGCGCCGAGCTGCACCGGCGCGGCGTCACCCGGGCGTCGCTGCAACTTCCCGAGGGCAAGCCGTGGGAGACTTCGCCGCTGGTCTTGGATGCGACCTCGATCCTGCGCGGCCGGGACAGCGTCGGGGAGACGCTGCAGCAGGGACAGATGGCTTGCGCGCTGCGGTTACCGGGGCTCGCGGGCATTCTGAAACACCGCACGCAACCGGGGCTCACTTTCGCCCACGAGATCGCCGAACGCGTGCGTGTCATCGCCTGCTTGATGGCGCAGCCTTTCATGACTCACTCCGACGGTGACGGGGAGCCGCTGTGTCACACGGACTGGCGCGAGCTTCGACACGCCCTGCAGGCCAGTGCCGACGACGCCCTGATCGTCCTCTGGGGACCCGAACAGGATTGCGCCACCGCCGCCCGTGAAGTTTTCTTGCGCCTGCTCGATGCTCTCGACGGTGTTCCCGCCGAGACCCGCCAGGCCTTCCCCGATGGCAGGACCGGATTCGAACGCATCCTTCCCGGTCCCGATCGCATGTATCCGGACACGGACACACCGCCCATCCCGATCCCGGATGCGTGGGTGGAACAGGCGCGTCTGTCGCTCCCGGAACGACCGTGGCAGAAGGAGGATCGCTACCGGCAGGTGGGGCTCGATGCCGCTGCTGCGGCCCGCCTTGCCGTCGCGCCGTGGGCCGGTCTTTTCGACTCCCTGGCGCCGGCGACACCGCTCGCCGCGCGGCGCCTGCAGCAAGCGATGGAGAAGCGCTTCCCCAGCTGGCTGCGCCGTTCGATCGGGACGCGCCGTCCCCTGGCGCTACCGCCATGGCCTCCTGCGCCGCGACTTGCTCCACTCGTCCGCGCCGTGGAACAAGGGGCGCTCCGCCCCGAGGCGCTGGAACCTGCTCTCGGTTTTCTCCTCGCTGACGACGAGCGACCCGCCGCGGAAATCCTGGCACGCTTCCAGCCGCAGCCCGAGGACGGGGCGCAAGTCGAGTCGCGCCTCGTTCAGGTCCTCACCAAGGCGGATGATTTCACCGCCCCACGGCGCGAGAAGTTCCTGCGCTGGGCCATGGGCGAGGTCATGTCGGACTTGCAGGGGCGCGTGGATCCGCAGCATGTGCAGCAGCGGCTCGCAGCAGCGCTGATGGCGCCCACGAGCGGACCGGTGACGACAACAGCTTCGACGACTGCCGCCAGCCAACAGCCGCCGAAGAAGACCTCCGCGCGTGGTCGCGCCGGCCCGCGAGAGAAAACCTCCGGTGGTCGCGCGGGCGCGCCCAAGAAGACCTCCCCGCCTCGTCGCGCCAACGCCCCGAAGGGAGGCCGTGCATGAGCGCCGCCAACCCCAACATGGGTTATCGAGATCCCTGCCTGGAGCTGATGCGGCGGCACGGCGTGAGCGTCTGGTGCGAGGTGGAAGCAAGGACGACGCGCGGCACATTCCGCGGCCTCGTGCTGCCGCGCTCCGAGACTTCCGATGCCGAGCATCTGGTACTCAAGCTCGACTGTGGTTACAACATCGGCATCCGCGCCGACACCATCCTGGACCTGACCAAGCTCGGCTACCGCGAGGCGATCTACAAGGTGCCCGAGAAGACGTATCCCGTCGATCCAAGCAAACCGAAGGTGAAGCTGTTCGGCACCGGCGGCACCATCGCGTCGCGGCTGGATTACCGTACCGGCGCCGTGATCCCAGCCTTCAGCCCCGGCGAGCTCTACGGCTCGGTCCCGGAGCTGGCGGACGTGTGCAACCTGGAGACGGAAAAACTTTTCGGCGTCTTCTCCGAGAACATGGGCCCGCGGGAGTACATGCACCTGGCCGAAGAGATCGGCAAAGCCATCCGTGCCGGTTTCGCCGGCATCGTCATCGGCCACGGCACCGATACGATGCACCACACGGCGGCGGCGCTCAGCTTCATGGTGCGCACCCCCCCTGTCCCCATCGTCATGGTCGGCAGCCAGCGCTCGTCCGACCGCCCGTCTTCCGACGCGGCGCTCAATCTCATCAACGCCACCTGGACCGCGGCGTACGGCGACATCGCCGAGGTCATGGTCTGCATGTTCGGCCCCACGAGCGATCACTACAATCTGCTGCACCGGGGCACGCGGGTGCGCAAGATGCACAGCTCCTACCGCAGCACCTTCCGCACCATCGGCGACGTGCCTCTTGCCATGGTCGGCGGTCAGCGCCTCACGGCGCTGCACGAGCATGCCCGGCGCCGCCCCGATCGCGAGGTCGAAGTACAGGCCGCCTTCGACGAGCGCGTCACCTTGCTCTACTACTATCCCAACATGCAGCCCGACGTGATCGACGCGCTCGTACAGTGCGGCTACCGCGGCATCGTCATCGCCGGCACCGGTCTCGGTCACGTCAACCGCAAGGTGTATCCGGCGCTGGAGCGGGCGCGGGATGCCGGCGTCCTCGTCTTCATGACCCTGCAGACGCTCTGGGGCTTCGTGCAGATGCAGGTGTACGAGACGGGTCGCGAGATCCTGGGCCTCGGCGTCGTGCCGTTGGCCAACATGCTCCCGGAAGTGGCGTACGTGAAGCTCGGCTGGGCCCTGGGACTGCATCCGGACGATCCAGCGGCGGCCGTGCAGCTCATGACGACATCGATCGCCGGCGAGATGACCGAGCGCGAACCTCACGACGGCTACCTCATCTTCCAAGGCGGCGCTCCGGAGCTGCAGGACTTCCTGTCGCGGGTGTGGAAGTAGCGGCATCGGGGTGCGCCGGAGTCGCAGAGTATCTCATCGCGGTTGGGGAGCAACGGACTCCCCGCACACCGGCGCTTCTGCTATCCTCGACTTCTCCGCCGTGTCCGTCCCGCCGCACCGGGGAACGGCATGCACCTCCGCGACTGGCAGAAGAGCGCGGCGCTCTTGGCGCTGTCCTTCGCCGTGGCCATCGGGCTCTCGGAAGTCCTGCTCCGCCTCTTCTGGGACCCCGGCAGCTATCAGCCCGTCATCCGCGCCGATCCGGTCTACGGCTGGACGCTCGCTGCCGGCACGCACCTGCACAGCGTCGATACGGACCGCCATCTCCGCTACGACATTCAGGTAAACAGTCTGGGAATGCGCGACCCGGAGCGCTCGCCCGCAAAGCCCGCGGGCGTGAAGCGGGTTCTCCTCCTCGGGGACTCCATGGTCTTCGGCACCGGCGTCGAAGTCGGTCACCGCTGCGGCGACGTGCTCGCAGACCGGCTCGGACCGGGGGTCGAGGTGCTCAACGCGGCCTGCGGCGGTTGGGGGACGGATCAGGAATTCCTCTATCTCTGCCGTGAGGGATTCGCTTTCCAACCCGACGTCGTGATCCTCGCCCTCTGCTTGTCCAACGATGTGGCCAACAACCTCCTGGCGCACGAGCTGTACGGCACCGCACCGAAGCCGCGCTTCGTCCTGCAAGGGTCGACTCTGGTGTACGAACCACCGGCGCCGCGCACTGCGGCTCAGACCGGCACGCACCGCCTGCATTTCCTCAAGCGCAGCCGTCTCCTCCACTTCGTCGGCCGGCACGTGCGGCTCCTGCACCGGCGCCGGAATGTGGCGCCGAAGACCGAGGTCCCGTACTACGACGAAGATTTGAAGAGCGGCCAATCGCACTGGGCGGTCTTCGAGAAAGAGTACCCGCCTGCCTTCGCAGGGGCTTTCGCGGTCACCGAAGCTCTCATCGGCGCGACCCGGGATTCCTGCGCGAGCCACGCGGTTCCGCTAGTGCTCTTCGCTTTTCCGCAAAAGTTCGAGGTGGATCCAGAAGCGCGGGCGGCGGAGCTGGCACACTACGGCTACGAGGCTTCTTGGTTCGACCTGGGAGCACCCTACGAGAAGCTGGCGCAGCTGGCCCGGCGCCTCGATATTCTCTACCTGTACCCGCACGACGAGTTCGCGGCGGCGAACGCACACGGCCCGCTCTTCTTCGCCCGCGACGGTCACCCCGACGCCGCCGGTCACGCTCTCGCCGCAGCGACGCTGGAGGAACCCGTCCGCCGCGCCTTGGAGACCACGGCCTCCCACACGGCGCTGCGCTGAGACGAGCGCCCGTGGTCACGGGGCTGGACGAAGGACGGCCGCGAGTCCATCTTCCAGGGTGACGCCGGAAACGGGCAGCGAAGGACGGCCGCCATGGCTCACGTCGACCTCCCTGCCGCAGGCGATCGAGACACGAGGACGAGCGTGCCGCCGAACTCCGAGAGCATGCCGCGGATCCTGGTGACGCGGGAGGAACCGGAACCGCTCTCGGCGGCGGTGCGCATGGCGCACGGCGAGCCCGTCGAATTGCCGCTCCTCACCACACGTCGCCTGGCCTTCGAGCTGCCGAGACGTCTCGAGGATTACGACTGGATCGCCTTCACGAGTCCTCGCGCCCTGGAGGCCCTCGGGGCCAAGTCGCGTGCCGCGGGTTGGAGTTGGCCGCCGCAAGTGCGCGCCGCGGCGGTGGGTGATCGCACCGCCCACGAGTTGCAAGCGGGCGGCTGGATGCCCGAGTGCGTTTCCGAGGACGCGAGCGCGCGTGGGTTGGTGGAGTCGCTCCAGCAGCGGAGCCGGGCCGGCACGCGCATCCTCTTTCCTTGTTCCGCCATCGCCGAGCCCACCTTCCCCGAAGGCATGCGCGCCGTCGGCGCCATGGTGGACGTGGTGCATGTGTACACCACCGAGCCGATCTGGACGGAACATCCGGAGGAGAAGAGCCGGCTCGGGCAACGATTCGCCGAGGAGATGCAACGCGGCTGCGTCATCACCTGCGCGAGCCCGTCGGCGGCACGGGCCATGGTCGAGCTCGCCCGAGATGCCGGCGTGTTGCGGCGCCTGCAGCGCGCGGTCCTCGTCGCCATGGGCCCGACGACGACGCGAGCCGCTGAATCACTGGGCCTGCAGGTCGTGGATGCCGGCGCCAAGAACCTGGCGGCACTGGCGCGGAAGGCCGTCGAGATCAGCCTGCGTGGGCTCGTGAAGGAGTAGACTGCCCGTAACCGCGGTCCCCGCCTGCCGTGGCGCCAGAAGTGGAGCGGTGCCCGGACCTTCGCCGAGAGCGCTGCTTGGATTCTGACGGAGCCGAATGCACGCGGAGGTGCCCATGCCATTCCCAGCCGAGAGAATGCGGCGCCTGCGCCGGACGCCCGGCCTGCGCCGCCTGACCCAGGAGACGCGGCTCACCCTGGATGCGTTGATCGAGCCGCACTTCGTCTGTCCGGGCACGAACATCCGGCGCGAGGTGAGCTCCATGCCCGGCTGCGCGCAGCTCTCCGCCGATCTCCTCGTCGAGGAGTGCAAGCGCAGCTACGATCTCGGCATCCGTTCCATCATCCTGTTCGGGATTCCAGCGCACAAGGACGCCGTGGGCAGCGAGGGCTATTCGACGCAGGGCGTGGTGCCGCGGGGCATCGCGGCGCTGAAGGAGTCGTTGCCCGATCTCGTGGTGTGGGCCGACGTCTGCATGTGCGAGTACACCGACCACGGGCACTGCGGCGTGCTCGACGACCACGAGGTGGACAACGACGCCACCCTGCCGCTTCTCGCCAAGGAAGCCCTAGCGTACGCCCAAGCAGGCGCCGACGGTGTGGCGCCTTCGGACATGATGGATGGGCGTGTCGCGGCCATCCGTGCCGCCCTCGACGACTCCGGTTTCACCCATGTCCCGATCATGTCGTACGCGGCGAAATTCGCCTCCGCCTTCTACGGGCCCTTCCGCGAGGCCGCCGAGTCCACGCCACGCTTCGGTGACCGGCGTGGCTATCAGATGGACCCAGCCAACGCGCGCGAGGCGATGCGCGAGATCGCCCTCGACATCCAGGAAGGCGCCGACATCGTGATGGTGAAACCGGGGCTCCCCTACCTCGACATCATTCGCCGGGCGCGGGAGCGCTTCGACCTGCCCATCGCGACCTATAATGTGAGCGGCGAGTACGCCATGGTGAAGGCAGCGGCACACAACGGCTGGATCGACGAGGACCGCATCATCCTCGAGATCCTGACCGCCTTCAAGCGCGCCGGCGCCGATCTGGTCCTCACCTACTTCGCCCGCGACGCGGCGCGACTGCTGCGTTGAGAGGGCTCGGTGCCCGATTGCCCGTGGTACACTGGGTTCTCACCCGGGCCTCTTTCCGCTCGACCCCAAGGAGGCAGGCATCCATGCGAGCCCGGAAGTCACGCTTTGCAGCGCTGGCATCGCTTCTCCTGACCGGGGCCCCGCTCCTGTTGCAGTCGGCAGAGGGCGCGGTGCCCGATCCGACCTACGCCGAAGAAATCCGCGTCTGGCGCGAGAAGCGTCTCGAGCGCTTGAAGGCTGACACTGGCTATTTGGCACTCGCGGGCTTGTACTGGCTCGACGAGGGCGAACACACCTTCGGTAGCGATCCGTCCAACCGCATCGTCTTCCCCGCCTCGGCACCGCCCAAGGCGGGTGTCTTCGTACGGCAGGGGGCCACCACGACGGTACGGTGCCTGCCTGGGACAGCCCTCCGGTACGAAGGCAAGCCGGTGCAGGAGATGACGCTCGTTTCCGATGCCCAGGGCAAGCCGATGGTTCTCGAGCTGGGCGATCTCACCTTCTCCCTCATCGCGCGAGGGGACCGCTTCGCCATTCGCCTGCGCGACAAGCAGAGCCCGATCCGGAAGAACTTCCGTGGTATCGAGAGCTTCCCTATCGACACGAGCTACCGGGTCATGGCGCGCTTCGAGCCCTACGAGCCAGCGAAGAAGATCCTCATCGCCAGCGTCGTGGGCACCGTGGACACCATGCTCTCCCCGGGAGCCCTCGTTTTCACCCTGAACGGACAGGAGTGCCGGATGGATCCGGTGTGGGAAGGCCCGGACGACGACTCGCTCTGGCTCATCTTCAGCGACGCCACCTCGGGCGCCGAAACCTATGGAGACGGCCGCTTCCTGTACACCGATCTGCCCCAAGAGGGAAAGGTCACCGTCGATTTCAACAAGGCGTACAACCCGCCTTGCGCCTTTTCGCCCTACACGACCTGCCCGTTGCCACCACAGCAGAACGAGCTGCCGGTACCGGTGCGCGCCGGCGAGAAGACGTACGAGGACCATGCGTCCCCGTGAAGTATGAGCGCCAGACTCGCCGTCCTCGGTGCCGGTCTGGTGGCGTTTTCCATCCTGCACACGCTGCTCGCAGCGCCGTCGGTACGCACGCGGCTGGAAGCCCGCGTCGGCCAGCGCCCCTACCGCATCCTTTACAACCTCATCGCCTTCGTGTGGCTGATGGCGGTCTTCCTCCACACCCGGGGCACCTATGATCGTGTCTGGGAAGTTCGTGGTGCGCTCGCCGTGGTCCTCCGGCTCGTGCAGGTGGGCGCGGTCGTGCTCGCCCTAGCGAGCTTGCGTCACCATGATCTGAAGCATTTTGCCGGCCTGCGGCAGCGGCGCGGTGAATTCGTCGACAGCAGCAGCCTACAAACAGGTGGCCCCTACGCTCTGTGTAGACACCCTCTGTATCTCGCCGTATGCCTTGTCGCGACGGCGACGCCGACGATGGACAGGCGCGGACTCGTGATCGCCCTCTGGCTCTGGGCTTACTCCTGGGTGGGCTCCGTCTTCGAGGAACACAAGCTACGCGCCCAGTTTGGCGACGCCTACCGCCACTATGCGGCCCTGACTCCCAGGCTCTTGCCATGGCGGCTGCCTTCCCGGCACCTCCGCCGGCGCCGTCCTGGCGAACACACTGCCTGATGGGTGGCCGAGGTGCTCGAGGTTCAGGGCCTCGCTACCACGATCTTCTGGGTGAAGGTACCGGCGCTGGCGCGCAGGCGGCAAAGGTAGACGCCGGCGGCCACGGGAGCACCGTCGCGGCTGCGGCCATTCCACGGGAAGGCGTGCATGCCCCCCGGCAGGATCCCGTCCACGAGGGTCGCCACGAGTTTGCCGCGCGCATCGTAGACAGCAAGCTCCACCGGGGAGGTTGCGGGCAGAGCGAGTCGGAGCATCGTCTGCTCGCGGCAGGGGTTCGGTGCCGCGGGCTCGAGTTGCAGGTGCAACCCGCGGGTGATGACCTCGACCTCCGGAGTGCGGGCCAGAGCGATTCCACGCCCCATGGCCACGAGCACATAGCGGTATCGCGTTCCGGGCCGCACGGACTGATCCTCGAAGTCCCGCGCCGACGGCTGCAGATCAAGCACGGTGACCGTGCTCGAGACGTCGCTCCGGCGCTCGAGACGGAAGCCGTGGAGTTCCTCGTCGGCTTCGACTCTCCAGGTCAGAAGTACGCCGCCGCTCGCCGACGCGGCCGCGGTGAAGGCGGAGAGGAGAACCGGAACGACACGCGTCGTGTTGTACAAGGTAGAGACTTCCCCGCTTCCCGAGTTGGTCAGCGCCAGGTCCAGGTCGCCATCGCCATCGAAATCCGCCGCCGCCAGGCCGCGCGGCTCGACGCCGCCCACATAGTGCACCGGCCGGGCGAAGACGCCGAGCCCCTCGTTCTCGAGCAGCGCGACCGTGCCACAGCTGGGGTTCGCGAAGACGAGATCCATGTCACCGTCGCCCTCCACATCGGCCGCGAGCACCTGATTCCATCCCATCGCCGTGCCGGCATAGATGTTGTTCACGGCAAAGGTCTCACTTCCCGTGTTGCGCCCGAAGGCGGCGGCGCAGGCGGAGCGCGGAGCCACAGCGAAATCCAGTGCGCCGTCGCCGTCCAGATCCGCGATCGCGACGGAAGCGGGGGTGAAAGCGAGGGGCACCGGCACCGGCGCTTCGAAGCTGGCGTCGCCCCGGTTGCGGAGAAGCGCCACGTGGTTGCCCTCACCGACCACCAGCAGGTCGACGTCGCCGTCGGCATCGAGATCGCCCGCGGCCGCGTCGCTCGGATGCGTGGCGGCGGCGTAGGAGGTGGCGGTCAAAAACCCGTCGGGGCGCTGGTTCAAGAGCACCGAGATCCGGTTGGTCTCGCTGTTCGCGGTCACCAGGTCCAGGTCGTGGTCGCCGTCGAGATCCGCGCCGAGCAGCTGACCGACGCCGACGGCGAACGCTCCCGCGAGCGGAATGGGTGCGTCGGGGACAAAGGTGGCGGTGCCGTCGTTCCTGATCACGGTGACGTCGTTCTTGCTGGGATGCGTGTCGACGGTGGCCAGGTCGATGTCACCATCCTGGTCGAAGTCGCCGGCGGTGATCGCCACGGGCATGAGTCCGGCGCTACAGGACCGAGGGGCCACGAAGCTGCCTCGACCGCCGTTGAGATGTACGGCGAGACCGCCGTCTTCTTCGGCGACCACGGCCAGGTCCGGCCGCACATCGCCGTTCAGATCGGCGGCCACGAGCGCCACCGGACGTTTGCCGCTGGGCAACGTCTGCGGCATCTCGAAGCGGCTCCGCCCGGTTTCCTGGAAGGCGCGGATGACACCGCTGAAACCGGCGGTGAGGGTGTGTCCGATGCCGGCGATGTCGAGGGCATCGTCATGGTCGAGACGGGCGAAGACCGCATCGTAGAGCGGCAAGAGGTTCGCCCCATCCTGGGAGATGGGAATGTTGAGGGCGGGGCCGAAGGTGCCCGCGCCCGTGTTGAGCAGGAGCGAGAGCGTCGCCCCTCCGGTGGGACCATTCACGACGAGCAGATCGGCGTCGCCGTCGCCGTCGGCGTCACCACACTTTACCATGCGGCCGGGGGCGCTCGAGTTCCCCGTGGGGTAGTAGACCGGGCGCCCCAGCGTGCCGCTGCCTCCGTTCAGGAGGATGGTCACCACCGCTGCCGAAGTGTGCACCGCGGCCACGTCCAGATCGGCGTCACCATCGAGATCGGCCAGGGCGACCGCGGTCGGGCGCGGCGCCGTCTTGAAGGCGAGCGAGGTGGTGAAAGCCCAGCCCCCCTGGTTGAGGGCGACGTGGACCACACCGAAGGACCGGTTCGTGGCCACGACGTCGGCATCCAGGTCGCCGTCGAGGTCGCCGATCGCCACGGAGCCGATCTCGCCGTCCAGGTAGAGCGTGTTGACGATCTCGAACGCCGTACCGCCGACGTTGCGCAGCACGTTCGCGATGCCGCTGGTGCCGTTGGCGACGACCAGATCGAGATCCCTGTCCCCGTCCAGGTCGCCGGTGGCGAGAATCTGTGGATTGGGACCGGTAACGAAGTTCAGGCGCGACGAGAAGGCGTCACCCCGATTCACCAGAACCGAGACATTCGCCGAGTTCAGGTTGGCGACGAGAAGATCCAGGTCACCATCGAGGTCGATGTCCTCGAGGAGCAGGTGCCGAGGGCGCTGACCGGCCCGGTCCGTCATCGCCAAGGAGAAGTTGCCGTCGCTGTCGTTCCGCAGGATCGAGATGGTGCCGTCGCCGGAGCTGGCGATGGCGAGGTCCTGGTCACCGTCCCGGTCCACATCGCCGCAGGCGACGCCTTCCGCCTCGACGCCCACCGCAGCCGGTGGCGGCACCTGGAACGTCTTCTGGGCAGCGACCGCAGGCCGCAGCCCAGCGACGGCGATCCAGAGGATGAATGCACTCAGAGCCGCGCGCCCCTGCATGGGACCTCCCCGCCGGGCGAACTGGAATCTGCGCGTCTGAGACCTCGAGAGCGTACACCAAGACGACGCCCCGGAGCGAGCACCCGCTCACGGCGCTGGGAGAGCCGATTCCCCTCGCGCCGAGAGGGGCCTACAATGGGCCCATGGAACGACGGCTCCATTCCACCGGCACTCCTTGGGAGCCGCGGGTGGGTTACTCGCGGGCCATCCGCGTCGGGCCGCACGTGCACGTCTCTGGTACCACGGCGACCAACGAGCGCGGCGAGATCGTCGGCGTCGGCGACCCCTACGCGCAGGCGGTGCAGACGCTTCGCAACATCGAGTCGGCGTTGCGGGCGCTCGGGCTCGGGCTCGGCGACGTCGTCCGCACCCGCATGTATGTCACCGACATCGGCCAGTGGCAGGAGATCGGGCGCGCTCATGGCGAGTTCTTCGCCGACATCCGCCCAGCCACCTCGATGGTCGAGGTGAGCCGCCTCATCATGCCCGAGATGCTGGTGGAGATCGAAGCCGAAGCCATCGCTCCGGACGCCGGTCCGGAGGCGAGCGGCGGCCGCGGATGACGCGCGTCGCGCTCCTCGTGGTCGCCGTCGCCGTCGCGACCCGCCTGGCCGCGGTGCTCTGGCTGCACGAGACGGTGCCCTATTCCGACTTCGTCCTCTACCATGGGGCGGGGATCGAGATCGCCCGCGATCCCGGCTTCCTCGTCTCGCGCACGGCGGCCGTTCGCTTCCCCCAGATCGACCTCTGGCCGCCCGGGTATCCGCTCTTCCTCGCCGGGGTGTACACCCTCAACGGCCCGTCCTACCGCGCCGCCATCTTCGTGCAAGTGTTCCTCGGCGGCCTCGTCTGCTGGCTCGTCATGCGCTGCACGGCGGAGGCCTTGGGGAGAAGAGCCGCTGGCGTGGCGGGTTTGCTCGTGGCACTCGATCCACACCAGGTGTTTCTCACCAACCAGCTCGCTTCCGAGAATCTCTACGTTCTCTGGCTGGCGCTCGCTCTTCTTCTCCTGCCTCGGCTCGTGGCGACCCCGGCTCGTGGAGTCGCTGCCACGAGCCGTCAAGACGCAGCCACGGATCGTGACCCCGCCACGGACCGTCGCGATTCTGTCGCCACCGGTGTCGTGCTCGGTCTGGGAGCGCTGACGCGCGCCATCGGACTCGTGGTCCTTCTCGTCGCCTGGGTTTGGCTGCGCTCTCGTGTGCGTGGCTGGCGCCCGTGGATCACCCAGGCGCTTTGGCTGCTCCTGGGTGCCGGTCTCGTCCTGCTACCCTGGACGGCGCGGAACGCCGCCGTCCGCGGCCGTCCAGCCCTCGTCTGCTTCGGCGGCGGGCTCAACTTCTACTTCGGCAACAATCCGGATCGCCTGGGCTACCAGGATCTCGCCGGCACGCCTCTCGAGGGCTTGCGCGACCCGGTGGCCATCGACAGCCAAGGCTACCGGCTCGGCTTGCAGACCATCGCCACCGAGCCGCTGGGTTTTCTCCGCCGCGGGGCGAAGAAGATCGCTTCTCTCTATGGCTTTCCCGACTATGCCTTGCATGTGAACAGCGGCATCCTCGTTCCGGACACGCGCGGCCATCCCGAGCTGGAAGCGGTGGCGCAGTCGAAGCTCAGCCGCCAGCGCGCGCGCGACCGGCTTCTCGACGGCCCGTTCTTGCTCCTCGCGCGGGGGTACCATCTCGTGCTGCTCGCCCTCGGTGCGCTCGGGCTCGCCTTCTCCTGGAGAGGACGTCACGAGAAACCAAAGGTGAAGGCGACGACTTCGAGCCGCTCGAGCAAGAAGCACGACGAGACGAACGCTCCTTCCACCGCAGCCGACACTCCCGGTCTCGTGGTCCTGTGCTCCGGTCTCGTCCTGGCATGGACCGCCGTGCATGTGCTCTTCTGGGCGCAGCCCCGCTTTCGTCATCCCCTCGAAATCCCCTTGGCGATTCTGGCTGCCTACGCTCTGGAGCGCGGCCTCGGACGCCGTGCTAGGCTGCACGCGTGAGTCGTCCCCGTTCCAAGCACCGCGTCACTTCCCGGCCTGCCGCACCGGGGGCTGCGTCGCACCTGGCTTCACGGCGGTTGTCCACCGCGTTCGTCGCCATCCTGGCCCTCGCTTTCGGCGTGCGCCTCGCCGCGGTCTTGTGGCTCCGGGACACCGTCCCTTACAGCGACTACAGCTACTACCAGATGGCGGGGGAGAAGATCGCTTCCGATTGGGGTTTTTTCTTCGATGCTTCCCAGGTCGAGTACTACGGCAAGTTCGGCTGGTGGCCGCCGCTGTATCCGTTCACGATCGGCGCCCTGTACACACTCTTCGGTGTGAACCACCACATCGTCGTCGCCTTCCAGGTTCTGCTCGGAACGCTCGTCTGTGGGCTCGTCTATCGGCTCGGCTCTCGGTTCGGGGGTGAAAGGACCGGACGCATCGCTGCACTCCTCGTGGCCAGCTCGCCCTCCTACGTGTTCGCCACCAACCTGCTCGCTTCGGAGAATCTCTTCGTTTTCTGGCTCGTGCTCGGACTCCTGCTCCTCATCCGACCGGAACCGCGCCCCCGCACCTTGGCGGGCGCCGGGTTTCTCTTCGGCCTCGGCGCGCTCACCCGAGCCAGCGGACTCCTCGTGCCCATCGTCGCCGCCCTGTGGTTGCGGAGCCGCACGCCGTCGCCCCGGGCCTGGCTGAGGGCGGCTGCCGTGCTGCTCGGGACCGGTGCCGCCACCATCGCACCCTGGACGGTGCGGAACGCCCTCGTCGTAGGCGACCCCGCCATCGTCTGCTTCGGCGGCGGTCTCAACTTCTATTTCGGTCACAATGCCGAGTCGATCGGCTACCGCGATCTCTCCCGCACCCCCATGGCGCACTTGACCACACAAGCCGCCATCGACCGCAGCGGATATCGTCTCGGCGCTGCCCATATCGCCGCACAGCCGCTCGGCTTCCTGACCCGGGGCATGCGCAAGGTCGTCGCTCTCTTCGGTATCGCCCGCTACGCGGAGCACGACAACTCGGCCATCATGCTCCCCGAAGGCTGGAACACCGATCCCGCTGCCGCCCGGGTCGCCGACGCACTACGGGCACGCCAGCGCGCCAAGAACCACCTCCTCGACGGTCTCTTCACCTGGCTCGCCGCGGCGCACGGCTGGTTCCTCCTCGCCGGCGCGGTCGCGACCGCACTCCGCTGGCGCGATCTCGGGGCCGAGGCCCGTCTCCTGGTGTATCTTTGCCTCGGGTGGATCGGGGCGCACGTGCTCTTCTGGGCGCAACCGCGCTTCCGCTACCCCATGGATCTCTTCCTGCTCCTGCTCGCTGCCCTCGCCGTGACTCGAATGTGGCCGGTGCGTGCACCCGCTGCCACGGAGAGGAGTCGATCCTGATGAACCGTCGAAGGACTGGGTGCGGAAGCCGTGCTCCAGCCCGTGGGCTCGCGAGCGCATGGGAAGCGGCACTCGGCGCCTGGCTCCTGGTGGCCGCAGCGGTCGGAAAGGCGGACGCCGCCCAGCCGCCGCAGGCGCCAACGCCCGCCGCCACCGAGGAAAAGAGCGAGGAACGCCCCTGGATGGCGACGATCGCCCCTGCCAGCGAACCCGGCCAGCGTCTCGTCGTGAGCGGGATCGTGCGGGCCGCCGATGGGAAGACTGCGCTCGCCGGCGTGGACTTGTACGTCTACCACACGGACGTGGCAGGGCTGTACAACCGTGAATCGCGCGACAGTCGGAATCCACGGCTCCAGGTGCGTCTCCGGACCCGGGCCGACGGCCGCTACGAGTTCCGCACCATCAAGCCAGGGCCCTACCCGCAGGGCGGGACTCCAGCACACGTCCACTTCGTGCTGTCGCAGCCGGGACACAAGGAGCAGTACTTCGAGATCTTCTTCGAGGGCGATCCCTACCTCGATGAGAAATCGCGCCGCCTCGCCCAGGCCGGTCAGGTGTGCACGATCGTCACGCCGACCCAGGACGAAGCGGGGACGCTGCACGCGAGCTGCGACATCACCTACCGCGAGGTGGAGCCCGGCGAGGCGGCGAGCGGAAAGCGCTGAAATGACGGCGACGGCATTGGAGATCCGCACGCATCGGCTGCTCTTGGTGGCTGGCAACGTCGCCCTGTCGCGGGCGGAGATCGAAGACCGCTCGCGCTTCTCCACGCTTCTCGGTGCCACCGTCGCTCCGGAGTGGCCGCCGCCGCTCAACGACGACAACTCGATGCGCTGGTCGCTGCGCTTCCACCAGGCCCATCCGGACGGCACCGGCTGGGGCAACTGGTACTTCCTCCGCGTGCTACCGGAGGGCCATCGCATCGCCGTCGGCAACGGTGGCTTCCAGGGTGACCCGACCGCGGACGGCCAGGTGGAGATCGGCTATTCGGTGCTGGCGAGTCACCAGCGCCAGGGTTACGCCCCCGAAGCCGTGCGCGCTCTCCTCGCCTGGGCGTTCGCACACCCAGAGGTGCACATGGTGCGAGCACATACCCTTCCCGAGCTCGTCGCCTCGATCCGCGTGCTGGAGAAGTGTGGCTTCCGCCCTGTCGGTCCTGGTGTGGAGGAAGGCACACTCCGGTACGAAGTGCCGCGTTCTCCGACGGCACTGGATCCGGGAGCGCGACCGTCGTAGTCTCGGCGCGACACCTGGGCCTTTTCGAACCGGAGTGGGGACGGAGGAGACCATGGCGCCCGAAACGAAGGAATTCTGGCTGAGCGGCCCCGTGGACGGTGTGCCCGATGCGCTCCTGCCCTTCGCCCAGGCGTTGCTGCAAGCGCGACAGGATCTGGAATCCTTGCTGGCGAATCTCCCGCGCGAACTGCTGTGGGTACGCCCCGGCGGGGCCGCTTCCGTGGGCTTCCACGTTCTCCATCTGGCCGGGGCTCTCGACCGGCTCTACACCTACGCGCGGGGAGAAACCCTGTCGGCGGCGCAGAAAGAAGCCCTGACGCTGGAGCGCGGCGATTCGAGCCTCGATGGCGACCTCCTGATGGAACGGGTGTCGCAGGCCATCGGGGCGGCTCTGCAGCAGCTCCGCCGTACCGACGCAGCCACACTGATGGACGACCGCCGCGTCGGCAAGGCACAGCTCCCCACCACGGTGCTGGGGTTGCTCTACCACGGAGCGGAGCACTGCACGCGACACGTGGGACAGATCGTCACCACGCTCAAGATCCTGCGGGGTACACCGGCGCACGCGTAGGATGGCCTGGGTACTATCCGCGCTGCCGAGATCTTGTGTCGCTGGCGCTTCTCGCTGCAGCTCGAGTTGCCCTTGGACACTGCCGACGTCGGCTGATCCGCTTTCCCGGGATGGAATCACGTGCGCGTCGCCTGGCTCGGAACCGGACTCCTCGGCAGCCCCATGGCCGCACGACTCGCGGCAGCCGGGCACGAGGTCGTGGCCTGGAATCGCACCGCGTCGAAGGCCGAAGCGTTGCGGACCTCCGGTGTCCTGACCGCGGCCACGCCCACCGCGGCCATGCAGCAGAGCGAATGCACCATCCTCATGCTCCAGGATGCTCCTGCCATCGAAAGCGCTCTACTCACCGGCGAGGCGGCGAAGGCATTGCATGGCGCGACGGTGATCCAGATGGGGACGATCGGGCCGGCCGAGAGCCGGCGTCTGGCGGCGGCAGTGGCCCAGCGCGGGGGCGAGTATTTCGAGGCGCCGGTCCTCGGAAGCATTCCACAGGCCGCAGCGGGGACGCTCCAGGTCATGGTCGGGGCCACCGCGGCGCAGTTCGCCCGCTGGCGCGATCTCTTCGCCTGCTTCGGCGAGCCCGTGCTCGCCGGTGACGTGGGCCAGGCCGCTGCGCTCAAGCTGGCGCTGAACCAGCTCATCGCCGCGCTCACCGGCGCCTTTTCCTTCAGCCTCGGCCTCGTCCGGCGGTCGGGACTCGAGGTGGAGCTGTTCATGCGCATCCTGCGCCAGAGCGCGCTCTACGCCCCCACCTTCGACAAGAAGCTGCAGCGAATGCTGGACCGGGAGTTCGGGGCGCCCAACTTCTCGACACGCCAGATGCTGAAAGACGTGCGGCTCGTCCTCGAAGAAGGCCGCAGGCTGGGGCTCGAGACCGCCAGCGTCGACGGGCTCGAGCGCATCCTGCTGCGAGCCCTGGATCGCGGCCACGCCGAGGCGGACTACTCCGCCCTCTACGAGGGCGTCGATCCGCCCTGACCCCAAGGTGACGAAGCCCGGGCAAGAACGGAAGCGGTTGCGTGCGCCTGGAGCGCGAGGGGCGTGCCGCTGCAGCACGCCGCCCCTCCCTGGTCCCTGGCGCCTACGGGCGGCACTTGTTACACTGCGGCTCGGACACAAACGCGGAGAACGCCATGCCGATTCACAAGGATCTTCTCGAAATCCTCGTCTGCCCGGCGACGAAACAGCCCCTGGAGCTGCTCTCCGAGGCGAAGCTGGCGCAATTGAACGCCCGCATCGCTCAGGGCCAGCTACAGAACGTGGGAGGCAACAAGGTCGAGGCACCGCTCGAGGAAGGTCTCATCACCACCGACGGCAAGACGATCTACCGCATCGACGACGGCATCCCGATCATGCTGGTGGAGGAAGGGATCCCCGCCGCACAGCTCGGATCTTCCTGACGCAGCAAGAACGACCTCAGCCCGCCAGTCGCGCCCGCACGGCTTCGACCACTTTCTTCCCCGAAGGCAGCACACCCAGTACCGCCTTGGCGCCCGCGTCGATGACGATTTCCCCGTCCACCAGGATCCTGAACTCGCCGTAGTGGCCCCGCACCATCTCGACCTCTGTCCGCAATTCGCGACGGAGCTTTGCCGCCACACGGACGGCGTGCAGCCCCGAGAGTCAGAACACGCAGTAGCGAACCGTGATGCGACTCATGGCGACCTCCTCGAGCGCGGGGCATGATCCTCTGCAGGCTTCGAGCGCCTGGGACCTCGAACCGTTCAGCGGATCGACGCCGGAACCTTCTGGCCGGCGGGCAGCACGGAGTGCGGCTCGCCTCGAGCCTTCCGGGCCGCCTCGAAATCCTGTCGCGCGGCGTCGAGGAGCTTCTTGTCGCTCATCAGCTCCAGCGTGGCCCCTGCGAGCGTGTGCGCCGCAACCAGCATGCCTTTTTCCCCGATGGACATGCCTGTGCAGGCGGCGATCTGCCAGCTGTGACCCGGCGCGCCGTTCGTGTAGCAGGCGACGTTGATCCCCGCCGTCGGCACCCGCCAGCTGACGTTGCCGACATCCGTCGAGGCTGGGTGGCGGAAGGGCGCCGCTGGCAAGGGCTCGATGCTCTCGAAGAGCGGCGCCGCCGGTGGATCCACCAGATCCGTCTGGGTGCGGCGGGCGAAGTCGCGCTCGGCGGCGTCGAACTGCGGCGCCCCGACGCGCTCCAGGTGCCGCTGCAGGACCTCGCTCAGCGGCCGGTTGGGGAGGATCTCGAAGAGATCGCTGTCCATCTGCTCGGTGAAGGTCGTGCCCGTCATCTTCCCGGCGCCCTCGGCGATCTGACGCAGCCGCTCCAGCATGCGTTCTACGTCCTGGTGCGAGTCAGCCCGCAGGTAGTACCACACCTCCGCCGTGGCCGGCACGACATTGGGCTGACCGCCACCATCGGTGATCACGTAGTGGACGCGCGCATCCTCTTTCAGATGTTCACGCCAAAAGTTGGCGCCCACGTCCATGAGCTCCACCGCATCCAGGGCGCTGCGGCCCTGGGAGGGCGACATGCTGGCGTGGGCGCTCGTGCCATGGAAGCGATACTTCGCGGAAACGACGGCCTTGGTGCTGTTGTAGGCGACCCGGGTCGTGCTGTAGACGTGCCAGTGCAGGGCCGCGTCCAAGTCGTCGAAGAGGCCGGCCCGCGCCATGTACAGCTTGCCGATGCCGGTTTCCTCGGCCGGCGTGCCGTAGAGACGGATGGTCCCGGCAGGCCCGCCTTGCATGCCCTTCCACACCGCGATGGCCGCTGCCGTGCTCGCGGTGCCGAACACCGAGTGGCCGCAAGCGTGACCGGCATCGAGCTCCGGATTCTGCGGCCGCGGCTTGCGCTCGGGCTCGGCCGCCTGGCTCACCCCGGGAAGGGCATCGTATTCCGCCAGGATGCCGACGATGGGGTGCCCCTTGCCGGCGCTGGCGACGAACGCGGTGGGCATCCCAGCGACACCTGTCTGCACCTGGAAACCTTCCCGCTCGAGCCAAGCGCGGAGCTCGGCCGACGAGCGTCGCTCCTGCAGACCCACTTCCGGATGCGCCCAGATGCGGTGATTGACGGCGCGCAACGTCTCCGCTTGCGTTTCGATCCAGCGGTCGGCGACGGCGTAGGGAGGCATCGTCTTCCCCGCCATGGCCCGCGTCCATGGCGCCGCCAGCAGGCCGAGACCCACGACGAACCCCAAGATGTTCGCTGCTCCTTGCGCTCGTACCTGCATGGGCTCTCCTTCTCCAATCCCCTGCCGGACCGGCGGTCCGACGCGATGCGGGCGGACTGCCTTCTTCCTAGCGTGTGCGCTCCACGATCCAGGTGGAGATCTTCTCCAGGGCCTCGGGGGCGAACGTTTCCTCGCTGCGGACGTATTCGTCGATCTGTCCGCTGGTGGCATGCTGGAAGAGATGGTTCAAACCGGGCAGGACTTCCACGGTGTAGTCCTTGGTTTTACTGCCGCGGAGCAGCTTCTCGAGCACCAGGGCGCTCTGCGCCGGGGGTACCTGCAGGTCCCTCTCGCCGTAGAGCGCCAGCACCGGAACGCGCACCTTCTTCAGCTCCGGCGCTGGATCGTGGACCAGGAGTTGGCGGAACCAGCGGGTGGTGAGCAGTTGCAGCTGATTCGTCGCCTGGTTCGTCCAGGTGCGAGAGACGACGCTATCGACGGCGTTCTGTTGCGCACTTGCCAGCTCCGCCTCCGCCTTGGTGATCTCGGCCCGCAGCAGTCGTTGCGCCGTGGAATCGTCCGGCTCGCTCTTGAGAATGCCGTACATCCGCTGCGAGATCCTGCGGCTCGCCTCGATCATGCTCTCGCTCACGCCGCGGGCGCGGGAGAGGGCAGCTTCCTGGGCGTAGAGCAGCTCCTCGCCGTTCACCGCCGGACCGGCCAGCATGACGATGAAGGCCACGTCGCGGGAGCGTGCCGCCGCGATGGGCGCCACCCAGCCGCCCTCGCTGTGGCCGACGAGGCCGACCTTCTTCGGTGCAACGTCTGGGCGCGAGAGGAGGAACTTCACCCCCGCCAGGGCGTCGGTGGCGTTGTCCTCCAAGTCCGCATCGAAGAGACGTCCCGTCGAGCCACCGACCCCCCGATCGTCGACGCGCAGCACCGCGATCCCCTTCCGGGTCAAGTGGTCGGCGATGACCAGGAAGGGTTTGTGGCCCATGAGCGCTTCGTCGCGATCCTGCGCCCCCGAGCCGGAGAGGAGGAGCACCGCGGGGAAGGGACCCGGTCCCGGCGGGAGCGTCAAGGTGCCGGCGATCTTCACGCCCTGCGCAGTGCTCACGTAGGAGACTTCTTCCTCGCGATAGGGGTACGGCTTCTGAGGATCTTGCGGCCGTCGGCGCACCGCCACCGAGTCGCCGCGCGAGAGATCCAGCTGGGACACCATGCCCGCTTGCGTCCATTGGCCGGAGAGCTTGGTGTGCGCCGCGTCCACGGCCGCACCATACGCCCCGCCGAGATAGGTCATTTGGAGATGCAACGAATCCGCCGTAGCCTGCAAGCTGGTGACGGGCAAATCGGTGGCGCCTTGGTCGGGGCTGTCCATGGTGGCGTTGATCTGACCGCAAGGAGCGGTGCGGATCTTCACCACGAGGCGGAGCACCGGCACGCCGTTCTGCAGCAGCGAGCCGCCCCAGTCACCCACGAGCGCCCTGCCCGTGGCGCCGTCGTCCGCCGGGCGCGCGAGAAGCACTGCGGACGTCTTGCCCTCGCGCTCGATCTGTCCCGTGATGCTCGCACCATCCTCCGAGAAGCGACCTTTGAAGTGAAATTGATCGTTGCCGAAGGCGAGGTCCATGTCGCTCACGGTGGCCGAGACGGTGTCCGAACTCACGTTCCGGCTCAGACGGTGGAAGCGCGCGCTCCATGCATGGGCCGCGCCGCTCTCGAGCTCCAACACAACGCGTCGTCGCTCACCGCCTTCTCCCATCGTGCCGAGCCAACAGCCAGCTGGAGAGGACCGGGCGGCGCTGCCGTAGAGGCTGCCGCCCATCCCCAACCCCAGCACGATCGTGATGGCGAATCCGCGGCGAAGCGACACGACACCCTCCGAAGGACGCAGTATGCAGGGCGAAACCTCGGCGCAGGCTAGCACAGTGCAGGACGCAGCGCAGCCCGGAACGGCGCTGTAATCCATTGTTCTCGGCGAAGTTGCGCCGGCGACGCTGGGGCCGTCCCGGTGCTGCCGTGGATGAACTCATCCTTGTCGGCGCGGCGGGGAAAGCGCTACCTTGCGCGCGGGAGGCGCGCTGGCGCTGGGAGCGTCGCAGCGCGGGAGGATGGGATGAGGCCACTCACTTACATCGCCCTCGGTTGTCTCGCCTGGGTCACCTACTGCGTGGCGACCTCGAAACCCAAGGTGGCCCTACATGCCGAAGAAGGCGTCGCCGCCGCTGGTCCACGGGGTGGGAACGGTGCGTCGAAGCGGCCCAAGCACCTGCTCCGCGTGCGCTGGCATGTGCGTGTTCCCGAGAACACGCCGCTGCACTCGAATGTCTACGTCTGTGGCAACCATGCTGCCCTCGGCGCCTGGGAAGGAGTCGGATTCCCACTCCGGCGCGAGGCTCCCGACCTCTACGTGGGTGAGCTGCAGGTCCCCGAGGGCACGCTCCTGGAGTACAAGTTCACCCGCGGTTCCTGGGGTGCGGTCGAGACCCTGCAGGATGGCGCCCAGCGCCCCAACCGCTCCCTCGCGGTCTACGGTCCGGAGCTCGTGCATGCCGCCATCGAGGCCTGGTCGGATCAAGCCTGAGCGTGACTTGACGTAATTCTTCTGCACTGATTCGACCCGGCGCCGCCTCGAGCGACGCCAGGCGAGCTCACGCCCAGGACTCCAGCGGGCCGCGGGCAAAAGCATCGAGATCCGCCCCCGAAACTTGCCCTGCCCGCAGGCGGAAGGACCCGGCGCAGGCGATCATGGCGGCGTTGTCCGTGCACAGGCGCGGCGGCGGCACGTGGAGCGCTGCCCCGAGCGGCTCGAGAACCTCGCCGAGGCGCTCCCGCAGGCGGCCGTTGGCAGCGACGCCACCCGCCAGGTAGACGTGCTGCACCGAAGTGGCGCGCACCGCCGCCGCAGTGCGCTCCGCCAGCATGTCCGCGATCGCCTCCTGCGCGCTCGCCAGGATGTCGAAGGCGCGTTGCGGCAGCGTTTCGAGCTCCGCCGCGGTGCGCTCTCCCGGCGCTCGACCCGGCGCCCCGTTTTCCTCCTCGGGCAATCGCTCCTCGGCCCGGAAAAGCGGCTGCACCGTCGTCCGCGGCGCGAAACCTTCGCGCTCGAGCAGGAGCCGCGCCGCCGTCTTGAGACCGCTGAAGCTGAAGTCGAACTCGCCCTCCTTCAACCGGGCGCGCGAGAACGGCACGGCACGGGAATCGCCGCGCCGCGCCAGCGTCTCGAAGACTGGTCCGGCGGGATAGGCGATGCCGAGCATCTTGCCGATCTTGTCGAAGGCCTCGCCGGCGGCGTCGTCCCGTGTGGCGCCGAGCTCCTCGAAACGGCCGAGCCGCGGCATGAAGTAAAGCTGGGTGTGTCCGCCGGAGATCACGAGAACCACACAGGGGAAGCGCATGTCTTCGACGAGCCAGTTGGCCATGATGTGGCCTTCGATGTGGTGCACGCCGACGAAGGGTTTCTCCAGCCCGTAGGCATAGGCCGCCGCCGTGCAGAGCCCGACCAGGAGCGAACCGAGAAGGCCGGGGCCGGCGGTCGCCGCGATGCCGTCGAGCTGCGCTGGCTGCACGCCGGCCCGCTCCAGGGCGGAGGTCAGTACCGGGAGCAGGTGTTGCAAATGCTGGCGCGAGGCGAGCTCCGGCACCACGCCGCCGTATTCCTTGTGGGTGAGCTGCGTGGCCACCACGTTGGAAAGGATCTCCCGGTCACCCCGGAGCACCGCCGCCGCAGTGTCGTCGCAGGACGTTTCGATGCCGAGAACGAGCATTCCACCCTCCGGCCGAGGATCATACCCTGCCTTGGCTGGCCCGGCGGCATACTGTCCAGCGTTTGGACGGCGAGTGACCTGTTGGTTCACAGAATGATCCGGAGCCGTGTCTCGCCCTTGCACGGCGCTTCGGTGTGAAAGTCCTTCTCCGGCGAAGCTCTATGCGGTCGGGGACCGCTCCGACCGCCACCCGCACCGTGGGGCGCGCTCGTTGCCAGTTCGAGGCTGAAGCCGGTGGTTCACGACGGCGGCCCGGTGCGTCCGCGGTGCGTCGCTCGAAAGACCACCGGCTTTCCCTGACCCCTACCCGGGCAGCGCCGAGATGCGCTTGAGCAGATCCACCTCGCGCTCGTAGGTGTTCAGCAACAGCTCGCGGAGAGCCTGGTTGCTCGGTTCCTTCTCCAAGGCGGCGCGCAGCTCGCGCACGGCGGCCTCGACGATCTGCAGACTCTGCTGCGTGAGGGGATCGAGGCTCACTTCTCCCGCCGCGAGGCGCAGGTCCAGGACGCCGCGCAGCTCGTCGCGCTGCTTGGCGTAGGCCGCCTCGGCGGATTCGAAGCGCGCGATCTCCTCCGCGGTGAGCTGCCGCACCGGGCTGCCCCCAGGCCGCGCCACCAGAAACAAGGCGACGGTGAACACCACCGCGGCGGCCAAGCCGGCGAGGACGCTCCGCCGGTGCCGTTGCAGCTTCTTGCGCAGGATGTAGATGCCGCTGTCGCGCCGCGCCTCGATGGGACGGCCCTCGAGATAGCGGCCGATGTCCGCCGCGAAGGACTGGGCGCTGTCGTAGCGCCGTTCCCGTTCCTTGGACATCGCCTTGAGCAGGATGGTCTCGAGCTCGCTGTCGATGGGGCATTTCCCGGTGACGCTGCGCCGGCGCACGGAGCGCCGGTGCAGACCGTTCTGGCTGGTCCAGGCCCGGCCCGGAAGCTGCGGCGAGGTTTCGGTGATGTGGTGCAGGATGTCGACGATGCGCTGGCTCTCGGGGTACGGCGAGGCGCCGGTCAAGGTCTCGTAGAGGATCACGCCGAGGGAGTAGACGTCGGTGCGCCGGTCGATCTCGTCCGGGTCGGCCCGCACCTGCTCGGGGGACATGTAGGCCATGGTGCCGAGCATTTGCCCGGTGAGGGAAGCGAAGGTGTCGGCCGAGGCCACCAGCGTCCGCGCCAGGCCGAAGTCCACCAGCTTGGGCTGACCCTGCTCGTCCACCAAGATGTTCGAGGGCTTGAGATCGCGATGGACGACGCCGCGTTCGTGGGCGTAATGCGCCGCGTCGAGAACCACACGCAGCATCCCCAGAGTGTCTTCGACGCTCAAGTCACGCTCGTGGACGAAGCGGTCGAACTCACGGCCGGCGACGTACTCCATGACGAAGTACGGCAGGCCCGTGCCCGTGACCCCGGAATCGAAGATAGAAACGATGTGGGGGTGGTTGAGCTGGGCGACGATCTCCACCTCGCGCTGGAAGCGCTTGCGCGTGGAGGGATCGGCATGCGGCCCCTCGCGCAGCACCTTGATCGCCACGCTCCGCCGGGTCGAGGTCTGCCAGCCCCGGAAGACGATGCCCTGGCCGCCCCGGTGCAGCTCCTGGAGGTTCGCATAGCCCTCGATCTCTGGCCGGTACCCGGCGGCCAGACCCTCGCCCGCCGGGCCCGCGTCGGAACTCCAACCAGCGAGGGTTTGCTCCAGGTCGAGGGGAAGACCCGGCTCGGGGCGGGCGGGTTCGGCCTCGTCGTCTTTTTCGTGCATCCAAGCTCCCGAGGATCCTCGGGTGAGACGGATCGACCGGCCTCGAAGGTTTGCAAGCGGGCAGGTCTGTCAGGAGCATACTGCCTCGGGATCCAGAACATTCCGGCGCCGGAAGGCCTCCTGGTGGCGTAACCTTCCCGAAGTTCCTCCCGCCGGATGGCCCGGCACGGCGCGCCCGTGGTCCGGGTGCCACGCGCGCCGGGTGGATCGGGGCTTCCCCCAGAGAGGCTTCAAACCCCGGACGGGCGAGGCACGTCCAAGAAGGCAAACAGGGGCCCGTATGCTGGCAGCTGAAACGCGGGGCCGCGACTCCGCACCCTCAAGGACGAGTCGAGCGGAGCCGCCCGAGCCGGATGCGGTGACCCTCGAGAGAGCGCGGCGCCGCGACGTCGACGCCTTCGAAAGCCTGTACCGCGCCTACGTCGACCGGGTCCACGCGCTCTGCTGGCGGCTCTGCGGCGACCGCCATCGCGCCGAGGATCTGACCCAAGAGGTCTTCCTGCGCGTCTGGGAGCGGATCGATGCGTACGAAGGTCGCAGCCGCTTCTTCACCTGGTTGTACCGGGTGACGGTGAATCGAGTGACCGATGCACTGCGTGGTGAGCTGCAACGAACGCGGCGCGAGGTGCCAGAGGATCGGGTGCAGGTGCCGGAGCGGAGCACCGGAGGCGAGCACGTGGTGATGACGACCCTCGACCTGGAAGCGGCGATGGCCACCCTACCGACAGGCGCCCGCGTCGCCTTCGTCTTGCACGACGTCGAGGGCTATACCCACGAGGAGATCGCCGCGATGACGGGAATCGCGGTAGGAACCTCGAAAGCACAGCTGCACCGGGCGCGGCGCCTGCTGCGCCGGCAGCTTTCCAGTTGAGCCGGACGTGAGGTCATGAACCACGAGGCGTTCCAGGACCAGCTCGACGACTACGTCGATGGAGCTCTGTCCGGCGCCGAACGCGCGGCGATGGAGGCGCACGCCGCCGCCTGCGCTCCCTGCGCCGCTTCGCTCGCGCAGCTGCGCGCGCTGCTCGGCCTGGCCCAGCAGCTCCCGCCGGGTGCGGCGCCGGAGCGAGACCTCTGGACGGCGCTCCGGGAGCGCCTGGTCGCGGCAGAACCCGAGGCGCTCCGGCCCGGGGCGGCGCCCGCGTCGCGCTGGTGGGCGCGGGCCTGGCGTCCGGCGGTGGGTGTCGCCGCCGCCGCCGCGGCGGTCGTCTTCCTGGCGCTCTGCGCGTGGCTCTCCCAGCGGGGGCCGCGTGAAGCCGCCGTCGACACGGCCGCGCCACGCCTCGAGTCCACGCCGGCCACGGCGGAGACCGCCGTGCTGACGCCGACCCTGGTGGCGGCGCTGGCCCGCGAATGCATGGGAGCCGGAAGGATCTTGCAGGCCTCCATGGAGAGTCGCAACGATCCGGCCGACGAGGCGCTGACGCATTCGTTGACCGCCGGCATCGAGGTCGTGGACCAATCCATCGCCGAAACGGTCGCGGCGCTGGAGAAGAACCCGGGCAACGTCAGCCTGCTCAAGCTCGTCACCCTGCGTTACCAGCAGAAGCTCGCGCTGTTGCACAGCGCGATGGAGATCGTGGAGGAAGTCTGATGCGGTGCACGACACGGAAGAGATGGTCGAACCCACTGGCCCTGGAGCTCGTGGCCGGCGCCTGCCTCGCGGCGCTCTGGGCGGGCTCGGCGGACGCCCGCGCCGTCGACGAACGCCGCCCTGCCGCCGCCGATGCGCGCATCAGTGTCAAGAACGTCAACGGCACCATCACCGTCGAGGGCTGGTCCAAGAAGGAGGTCCAGGTCACCGGCACCATCGGCGAGGACGTGGAGGAGCTGGTGATCGAAGGGAGCGAGAGCCGCTTGCGCATCGAGGTGGAGTTGCCGCACCGCGGTCACAACAGCGACACCGACGCCGATCTGCAGATCAAAGTACCCACGGGTGCGGAGGTGCAAGTGGACGTGGTGAACTGCCCCATCGACGTCACCAAGGTGGACGGCACGGTGGAACTCGAATCGGTGAACGGCAATGTCACCGTGACCGGTGAGCCGGCCAGCGTCACCGCCAGCACGGTGAACGGGAGGATCTCGCTCACCGTGTCCAGCAAGCAAGTCGAGGCCCACACGGTCAACGGCCGCATCCTCCTCGACGGAGTCTCCGGCGACGTGTCGGCGGCCACGGTCGGCGGCAGCATCGAGGTGAGCGGCGGCCCCTTCGAGCGCGGCGAGTTCCAGACCGTTTCTGGAGACGTCGATTTCACCGGTGCCCTGCAAGGCTCGGGCAGCTTCGATTTCCAGGCCCACAGCGGCGACGTGATCCTCACCCTGCCGGCGAACTTGTCGGCGGAGTTCGATATCTCCACCTTTTCCGGGGACATCGACAACGCCTTCGGCCCCTCGAGGCCGGAAAGGAAGAGCAAGTACGGTCCAGGGAAGGAGCTCTACTTCCAGACCGGCGGGGGCAAGGCGCGCGTCTCGATCAACACCTTCAGCGGCGACGTGCGCTTGATCAAGAAGTAGATCCCGTGCATCATCCACACGTGGGCCCGCTCCGGGTCGGGCGGGCCTCACCAGAAGGGTGAGGCATGTCACGCAAGACGGGATTCGTCGTACTCCTCATCGGCAGCGAGATCCTCGGTGTCGCGGTCGGCGAGTGGTTCTTCCGCTTCTTCCTGCAGACCGTTCCACCCCTCGCGCTCAGCAGCTTCAACTCCGGCGCCGCGCACCTCGGCTTCCTCGGCTACGGTGCCTTGACGGGGTTGGTGTTCTTCGTCTGGTCCCTGCTGGTGATGTTCATGCAGGGCCTGTTCCGCCGGGCCGGAGCACCCGAGAGGCGCTCACCTGCCGGCGCCTGACGCCACAACCTCACGCCGCGGCGCGCAGGGCCTGACGGATCGTGACCACATCCACGAGACCCTTGCAGCCGTAGAGCACGGGCAGTACCTGCGCCGGCGGATGGGTGCGGCGCAGCTCGGCCACGAGCTCGGTGCCGGCGCGATAGGCCGGCAAGTACATGCGCCCGAGGAGCGGGTGTCGGCCCCAGGCGCCGGAGAGCTTGTCCGCTCTTTCCTCGGAGACGAGGAAGTCGCGGCGCAGCGTGGCTGCCACCTCCTTCTGCGGCACCTTCTCCTTCCAAGTCAGATACGAAGACTGGTTCTTGGCGTCGTCTTGTAAGAGCGCCAGGAGCACGCCGATCTGCAAGTCCGTGTCGGGAAGCTGGTCCACCTCGGTGACCCCGTGCGCGGCGAGGACGGCGTTGTTGGCGATGCCCTCGAAGAGAGCCGCGGCGCGGGTGTTCATCGTCAGCACCGAAGCCTCGAAGCCGACTTGGCCGCGGACGAAGAGGTTCTGCAACCAGGCGAAGGTCGTGACATGACCCGGCACGACCTCGTGGCTCACGAGCTGCTCGAATTCGGCCTCGCTGATCTCGAGAGAGGCGTTGATCTCGTAGGTGGCCTCGTACTCCGGTGCGCCATCGGCGCGGCGGGAGCGCCCCAAGTAGTTCATCGAACCGGAGAACCAAGCGTCCTTGATGGGCAGGAACTGGATGTTGGCCCGCGGCACTTCGCGCAGCTCCGCCGGCAGGTGGGGCACGACGTTGCGCCGGGTGAGCTCGTCCAGCGCCGCGATGCGCGCCGCCGCCCGCGCCGGGATTTTCTCCCCCGGCACGATCTGCTTCCGCCTCCAAGCGTCCACGGCAGTCAGGAGCTCGGCGCCGGTCTTCGACACATGACCCGCGCGGGCGAGGAGCTCCGCCACCCGTTCGCGCTTGGCCGTGGGCGCCGACGGCTCGGGCGGCGCTCCGGTCGAGGCGCGGACGCAGCGGTCGTAGGGCACCGGCTCGCCCTGACCGAGCAGCTCCTGCCCGAGATCCCACATCACCTCGAAGCAGAGTGCCAGGCCGTCCATGTAAGCAGCGCGGGAGCCCCCCAACTTCCTCCCCTCCGCCGCCATGCCACGAATGGCTCCCTGCACGTCCACGGCTCCCAGGTAGGCCTGGATGGCCTCCTTGTCGATCTGTTTCGCCGAGACCCCGCCGCTCGAGCGCACCTTTGCCGCGGTCGGGTGGTTGTAAGCAGCGGGCAGCGGCGTGTCGGAGAACCAGGAATCCGCGATGAAGCGGCCCGTCCCCGACGGACACATGACGTCCCCGCCCCAGAGAGTGTCGATGCCGAGGATGGCCTCGGCCACGTGCCGATCGAGGGTGCTCATGCTGAACCTCCTGGAAGGCCGTGCGAACGCCGTGGTTCTCAAGCGGCCCGTTCCACCCAACCCGAGAGCCTGGTCAAGCGCCTGTTCAGGCGCGCTTGCCGGTGCGGCGGGGCTCGCGCCGCCTGGATTCGATACGCCGCCGCAGGACTCGTTCCGGCTCGGCCAGCCGGAGGAGGTAGCGCTGCAGCTCGGCGAAGGCGAAGTACTCCGGATCGATGCGGTAGAGCTTCGTGCGCCCGTGCTCCCGCGCCACGACCAGGCCGTCCTCTTCCAACCCCTGCAAGGCTTGCTGGACACCGGAGACCCGGACTTCCAGAACGCGGGATAGCTCGCGCGCATAGCTGTCCCCGAGGAGCCGCAGCGCCACGAGCACCGCAGAGCGCGTCTTGCTTCCGAAAGGCGACGAGGTCTTGACCATGTTCGATGGTCATGGGAACGGATGCGCCGGTCGCCTGTCAAGACACCGGCGTTCCGTGCTGCGATGCCTCGAGCCCGATTCGAGGCGCCCCAGCCCAGCCGCGACTAGGGGAGGTCCCGGCGCCAGAATCGCCAGGCGGCGATGGTCATGCCCACCACCGCCACCGCGAGCAGGGTGAAACAGGAGCGCAGTGACGCGCCCTCCCCGAGCAGGAGGGTTTGCGGCGAGAAGTAGTGGTGGACCGTCCATGGGAGGATGAAAGACGCATCCGACCACAGAAGCCCGATGCCTTGGGCGAAGAAAGAGCCGAGCGCGAGGAGAAAGCCGATGCCGGCGACACGCCCCCCTTCCTGGCCCACCGACGAAAAAGCGAGGGTGAGCCCGAACCAGGCGCAAAGCAGCAGGAAGTAGGCGAGCCCCAGTCGGAGCAGCGGTCCCCCGCCGAACAGCGGCAGGTGGAAAACGACCTGCCCCAGGCTCGTGCCCGCGATGCCAGCGAGGGCGAGAAGGCCGAGGGCCACGAGAGCGAAGAGAACGTGGGTGAAGAAGTAGGTGGCGCGGGAGAAGGGCTGGCTCAGCAACAGCTCGACGGCCCCTGATTCGATCTCGCCGGCCACAGCACGGGAGGCGAGGACGATCGCCGCGGCGGTACCGAGGGCATGGGCGACCGGGTGATTCCAGCCGAAGGCAACCAGGCCGCGCTCGGAGAAGCCGCCGAAGAACTGGGTGGCGATGAGGTTCTGCACGGCGGGGGGGAGAGAGCGAACCAGGGTTTCCAAAGCATCGCCCGCGTTGGTTGACGAGACGGCAGCGCAGATCAGGAACTGGAAGAGGGTGAGGAGAAGAGCGCTCACCCCCAGGAACGCCCCCTGACGCCGGACCAAGTGACGGAATAGGGCGGCGGCGATCACGAGCGTGTCCCGGCGTAGAAGCTCACGAAAACGTCTTCGAGCTGCGGTTCGGCGAAGACGAAACGCTCCACCTCGGCCTGCGCCACGGCGCGCAGGATGGGGTTCACGTCGCCCTGAACCCAGAGCACCGCCTCGCGCCCGCTGATCTCGGCCTGCGTCACGCCCGGGAGGCCGGCGAGACCGGCGGGCAGGGCACCGCGCACCCTGAGCTGCACGCGCCGCACCAGCCGCTCCCGCAATGTCGCCACCGTCTCGACGGCGAGCATCTCGCCGGCGCGGAGCACCGCGACGCGATGGCAGGACGATTCCACCTCGGAAAGAACGTGGGAGGAGAGCAGCACGGCGCGGCCAAGAGACACGCGTTCCTGCACCACTTCGCGGAACGCCCGCTGCATCAGCGGGTCGAGACCATTCGTCGGTTCGTCGAGGAGGAGCAGGTCGGGATCGTGCTGCAGCGCGATCACCAGACCGAGCTTCTGCTTGGTGCCATGGGAGAGGAACTTGACCCGGCGGGCGAGGTCGCCGGCCCCGAGCGCGAAGGCTTCGAGCAAGCGCGGGCGCAGCACCGGCGGCCGCGACGGGCGGAAGCTGGCGAAGCGCTCGAGAAGTGCCTGCGCCGTCAGACCACCGTAGAGACGCAGCTCTCCTGGTAGGTAGCCGAGGCGCTCCCGCACTCTGGCCTGCCCGGCGGGCTCGCCCAGGAGGCGCGCCGTGCCGGCGTCGGCGCGCACGAGGCCGGCGAGGATGCGCAGCGTCGTCGTCTTGCCGGCGCCGTTCGGACCGAGATAGCCGAGGATCTCGCCGCTTTCGAGGGCGAAGCTCACGCCGCGCAGCGCCTGGACGGAGCCGAAGCGCTTGTGCAGCCCAACGACCTCGAGGGCGAGCATGGAGGATCTCCCCGGCCTGGCGCGACGAGCACTATAACAGGGGGAATCCTTCTCGCCCCACTCTCGCCTCCCGACACCATGCCGCACGGGCCGCGCCGGCTCCCGCCACGCCTCTTCTCCGGCGGCAGAAAACGCCGTAGGATTCCCTCTCCCGAACGAGAAAAGCGGTGCGGCGGAGACCGCACCACCCAAGGAGGACTGCGCATGCGTGGTAGGAAATTCTTCGTTCTCGTCTCGCTGCTCGCGGCCACGGCCTGCGGCTTCGCTCGCCCGGTGGCGGCGGTGGACGTGGTCGCCGGGGCCAAAGGCGGCTACGCGCTCACCGATCTCATCGGCGAGAACGACGAAGGAGCGAACTCGAAGAACTCCGGCCTCGTCGGCGTCCTCTTGGGCTGGGAGATCAACAGCTGGTTCTCCGCCCACATCGAACCGGTGTGGACCCAGAAGGGGGCGGAGCTGGAGAACTTCCAGTTCGGCGAACTGGCCTCGAAGATCACCTTGGACTACTTCGAGATCCCCGTGCTCGGAAGGTTCCGCTATCCGATCCCGGAGACGAAGAAGCAAGGCCCGGTGGGAGTCGTGGGCCCGGTGCTCTCGATCAACACCAAGGCGGAGATCACCTTTGCCGGCGGTGACGAGAACATCGTCGAGTTCGTTCACGACGTCGACTTCGGCTTCGTCGTCGGCGCGGGCTACGATCTCGCCATCGGCACCGGCACCACGACGATCGAGGTGCGCTACGTCGTCGGGCTCTCGGAGGTGTTCGAGAGCAACTCCCCCAGTCCGGAGTTCACCGGGAACCTCCGGAACGGGGCGCTGCAGGTCACCGTGGGCTGGTTCAAGACGTTCTTCTAGAGGCGGCGACGCGCCGTCTCAAGAACCGCCGTGAGCCTTCTCGAAGTCGGCGGCGGCGTTCTTCAGGATGCCGAGCGCCTCGTCGACGTCGCCGAATCCCTCGGTCTTCACGACCCCTGGCCCCTTGTAGTGGGCGAACCAGGTCTCGACGATGTCCGCGACGCCCGGGAACTTCTCCTGCAGTTCGGCGACGCTCTGGATGTCGGCGAAGGCGGTGCCGGCGCGTACCGCCACCAGCTTGACATCGAGCTCACCGCCGTCGCGCATCCGGAACAAGCCGATGACCCGTGCCTCGAGCACGGTTCCCCGCGGCACGGCCTCTCCCAGGACGAGGACATCGAGCGGATCGCCATCGCCATCCCGTTCTTTGGAAAGCACCGTGCGCGGCACCATCCCGTAGTTGCAGGGATAGCCCAGGTACTTCACCCGCCGGGGCTTGCCGTTCTTCATGTCCCAGTGGAGCAGGCCGTCCTCGTTCTTGACCTCCCACTTGTCCACATACCCTGCCGGGATCTCGACCACCGCATGGACGGTGCGCTCCTCCACGATGGCGGTGTACCCGGCCAGGAAGTTCTTGGGGCCGACGAGGGTGAGGGGGTCCTTTTGCTCCAGACCCGCAACCAGAGGCGTGGTAGAGCTCGCGGTGGGTTCGGGCGTCGCCGGCGGTGCCGCCGCCTGCTCCGCCGCCGCACAGACGGAAAGAGCCATGATCAGGAGCAGGAGATAGATGGGCAGACGCTGCATGAGATCCCTCCACGACAGGCTCCGGGCTCGGCGCGACCTGCGCCAGGCTCGAAGCCGAATGGTCCAGTTTCGAGTGTCGCTCCCTGCGGCTAGCATCGGATGAGCCAGACATGAGCTTCGTGTGAAGTCCGCGCCGGCGCCGGAGGCCCGGGCCTCCACGATCAGGGACGGCGGGGAACGAGGGGAAACGCTCGTCGTTCCAGCTCGAGCACTCGGGCGGAGCCGTCACGAATCGGCGGCGGCGCTGCCTTCCTCATACTCGAACTGACCGAGGATGGTTTCGGCCCGGTCTCTGTCCGTGCCGAAGTATGCCGCCGCGGCCTCCAGATCGATGCGGCCGGCGCCGAAGGCGCTGGCCACGAGGCGGACGAACCGGTCCGGCAACAGCACCGCCGGGGGCGTGGCCGGCTGCCGGCGCAGCGAGCCCGCCAGCTCATCGTGCGCCGCCAGGAGAAAGCGCAACGCGACAGCATCGATCCAGTCCAGCGCCAGCAGGCGCCAGAGCACCACCTCTGGATCGAGATCGAAGTAGACACTCAAGTGACGCACGAGCTGCGCCGAGACCGGGGCGCCCTCACCGTCGAGGGCTTCGCGGTAGGTTTCCAGATCGGCACGCGGCATGAGGAAGGCGAGTGCCATGGCGTGGGCGCGGGCTTCGATCGGATCCTCGGGGGCCGACGCCGGCGCGAAACCGCAGAGGGTGGTGATGTACGGGTCGAAATCGGCCAGGAAGTGCGCGTACTGATGGGCGAGCCCACAGAGCATCTCCGAGGCGCTGACGCCGGCGTGCAAAAGGATGACCGGTCCGAGCCGGGCGTCGAAGAAGAAGCCCCCGCAGTACTCGGGCCCCGGGAAGAGACAGGGCACCACTTTGATGCCTTGCCTTTCGATGAGCTGCGGCAGCTCCAGGATGGGACCTGCGGGCAGCTCGAGCCGGGCACGCTCGCCATCGGCCAGGGCCTCGCCTTGCGCCGAGGGATCCGCGGCGGGGTGCCGGGCCGCTTCCAGGGAAACGGGCGAGTAGGAGACGGTGGCGCCGCCGAGGACGAGCTTTTCGATGCGGGCGTAACGCACCACCAGCTCGAGGACCTCTTCCAGGAATTCCCGGGACAAGCGCTGCGGCCCGCGGTCGCCACTGCCGCTCGCAGCTCGAGAGCGATCGCCGGCACGGAGCTTCTCGATCCAGACTCGCGTGTCGATCACGTGGGCCGGCTCCCGGGTTTGACCGCTGGTGTGCCCGCGGCACAGCCGGGACAAGCTTCGGGACGCACCGCCTTCGCCTCGATCTCGAGCAAGGCTTCGAAAGGATGGGCGAAGCTGCGCTCGCCGCCGCTCCGATCGATGATGCTCGCGGTCACGACGACCGCGGCGTTCTCCGCCTGGACGAGCTCGGCGCACTCGGCGATGGAACCGCCGCGGGTGCAGACATCGTCCACGATGGCGACCCGTTCCCCGGGTCGCAGACCGAAGCCCCGGCGCAGGCGGAGCGCGCCGGAGTCGTCGCGCTCGGCGAACAGCGCCCGCACGCCGAGGGCGGCCGCCACCTCCTGGCCGATGACGAGGCCGCCCAACGCCACGCTCACCACCACTTCCGGCTGGTAACGGCGCAGGTGCTCGGCGAGCCAGATCCCGGCGCGGCGCGCCAGGTGCGGAAACTGCAGGAACTGGGCGCATTGCACGTAGCGATCGCTGTGCAGGCCCGAGCTCAGCACGAAGTGCCCCTCCAGGAAAGCGCCCGACTCGCGCAGCATGCGTGTGAGCCGGCGGGCGATCGCGTCGCCGGCGCCCACGGGACTCACGGCGGACGCTGCGATGCTCGCATCCGGAGACGCGGACGCTTGGGGAACTACTGCAGCGCTTCGCACTGCGGACGGATTCCTCCGCTCCGCGAGGGCGCCGGCGATCTCCAAGACGATGCTCTCGGCGGCCCGTGCCGGATCGGAAGCGGCATGGATCGGGCGCCCGACGACGAGGTGATCGGCGCCGTCACGAATGGCGGCAGCGGGTGTCGCCACCCGGGTCTGATCGTGGGTCGCGGCGCCGGCGGGACGCACACCGGGGGTGACGAGGAGGAAACCGGGGGCGCAGACCTCGCGCAGGCGCACCACTTCCTGGGGCGACGCGATGGCCCCGTCGAGGCCGCAGCTCTCGGCGAGAAGCGCCCGGTCCACCACTTCTTCGGGATCGACGAGCTCGAGGCTCGTGAGCACGGTGACGCCGAGGAGCAGCGGGCGTCGCTCCTGCGGCAGCGCCTCCCGTGCTCGCACCGCTGCTTCCAGCATGGCGGCGCCGCCGCTCGTGTGCAGCGACAGCCAGCGCACCCGGTGCTCCGCCGCCGCTTCCACCGCGCGCGCCACCGTGTTCGGGATGTCGTGGAACTTGAGATCCAGGAAGACCGGCCGCCCTCCGGCGCCGAGAGCGGCGATGGCCTCGGGTCCGCAGCGGGTGAAGAGCTCCTTGCCGATCTTGATGCCACCGAGGTGCGCGGCGGTGCGCTGCAGGAGGGTACGCGCCGCTTCCAGGTCGGCCAGGTCCAAAGCGAGCAGCAAACGCCGCCGCGCTGCCTCGAGATCGAGGGGGGCGCGATCCCCGGCGACGGCCTCCGGTGTTACGCCGCCTCGGCCGCTGCTGCTGCGCCGTTCGCTTCCCATGTGCCCTCAATCTCCATGAAACTCGTTCTGCGCGTCGAAATGCCGGTGGCCGCGCAGGGCTTGCCAGGCGGAAACCTGGCGCGGGCAGCGACCACAGCTCTGGCGGGAGCAGAAGATAGCACGGCTTGTGCGACCGCGCCGTCCGGGCGCAGGCGGCGGCGTGCGCACCCGGGGACGAAGGCGGATCAACGCAAGAGAAGCGCCTTGCGGACGAAGCGTTGCCCACCGATCTCGGCCTCGAGGAAGTAGATGCCGGAGGGCAGGACAGCGTCGTCCACTCCGCCGCCCCAGGGAAGGCGTGTGCGACCGGCGGGGAGAACGCCGTCGTACAACGTCGTCTGCAGGCGCCCGCGTACATCGAGAACGCGCAGGCGAGCGTGGACCGGTTGCGGTGCTGCCAACTCGAACCAGGCCGTTCCCGCGCTGTAGCCGAGGAGGAGGCCAGCCACCTGCACCGTCTCCGGCAGCGCTTCTTGCTTCGCCGTCACCAGATGGGGACGGATCACGATGCCCACGACCGCCCAGTCCACGCTGCCATCGAAGCTGCCGTTCACGTTCACCGTGCCCGGCGAAGCGAAGACCCGGTCCGCCACCGCCAAGCCGGCGACGGAACCCGACGGTCCGGCATAGAACTGATTGCGCAGCACATAGCCGCTGCCGGGAGTGAGAATGCGGCTCCGCATCGCCACCGCCTGGAACACCACGGCGTCGTTCACCGTCGTCTGCAGGCTCATGGCATAGGCAGCGGTGTCGACCCCGCCGCTGCAGGGTCCGCCCACGCCTTGGGTATTCGCGGAGACCATCGCCCCCAAGGGCGTGACGGGATCCGCTCCCGAATAGCGTGCCACGAGGAGAGCGGCGCTGGTCGGGGCGCTGGCGAAGCTCGCAGTGACCAGACCCGGGCTCGGAGAACCGGTGCCGAGCCATACCTCCACCCCCGTTTGCGAGCGACCGCCGCACTGGGCCCGTACGCGGGTCCAAGTGAGCCCGAGGCCGGTCACGGCGGTGACGTTGACGTAGGCCTTGGTGGCCACCGCGGCGAGCACCAGATTGCCCGACTGCACCGGCACGCTGCTCGCGGTCGTCACGCTCGTGCTGTTCGACGAACCGCCCTGGACAATGCCTTGGAAGACGATGTTGCCGTGCGGTATGGCGACACCGGTGCCGGTGAGAACGACCAGCACGGGGTTCTCGTCCGGGTCGTCGCTCGTGAGGCGGAGCCGAGCGCTCTTCGGTCCCGAGCTCGTCGGGGTGAAGGTGAGGGCGACGTTCGTGCTGTCGCCCGGCGCCAGCGTGAAGGTGCCGCTGCTCCCGAGGGCGAAGGAAAGCGAATCCGTCCCCACGATGGCGGAGCCGGTGACGTGCAACGCCGCCGTGCCCTGATTGCGGACGCGGACGTTGCCGGCGCGACTCGAGAAGACGGTGGTGGTGCCGAAGTCGAGGCTGCCGGGGAGCACCGCAATGTCGGGAAGAAGCGGTGGCAACGCCGTACCCGAGAGCGGCACGTCCAGCGTCCCTTGATCGGGATCGTTGCTCACGAGACGCAGCGCGGCGCTCTTCGTTCCCTGCGTGGTCGGCACGAAGCTGAGCCCCAGAGCGGTGCCGTCCCCTGGGACGAGGCTGATGGGCAGCGCCGCCCCGCTCCAGACGAAGGACGAAGCATCCGGGCCGGTGACGGTGATCTGCGTCACCTGCAGGATGGCGGTGCCGAGGTTGGAGATCCCGAGGGGGAAGCTCGTGAAGGTGAGCGCCGGGATGCTGCCGAAGTTCAACGACGCCGGCGAGACCGCGAGGTCGGGGACCACCGGTATTCCCGTGCCGGTGAGAGGGAGATCCAGGGTCACCTCGTCCGGGTCGTCGCTCACGATGCGCAGCAGCGCCGACCGGGTGCCACCACCGGCCGGGGCGAAGCGGACATTCACGGTGTGGCTCGCGCCCGGTGCCAAGGGCGGTGCGGTCGCGCCGCTGGTGAGGGCGAAATCGGCGGCCTGCGGCCCGAGAAGCCCGATGCCCGGCACTTGCAGGGTGGCAGAGCCGTCATTGCGGATCACGAAGGAGGTACTGCCGCTGGTGCCGACGTTCAAGGCACCGTAGTCGTGGCTCCCGGGCGTCACGGTGATCTCGGCGAAGACGATGGCCGGCGCGATCTCGACCGCCGCCACCGCCCAGTCCACGCTCTGGCCGAAGCTGCCGCTCAGGTTCACGTTGCCCGTGGTGGCGAGCTGGCGGTCGGCGGTGGCGAGCCCGGTGATCGCGCCGCCGGATCCAGCGTGTACCGCGGCGCGCAAGGTGGTACCGGATCCGACGGAGAGGTCGCGATTGCGCATCGCCGCGGCGATGAACACGAGAGAGCCGCCGGCGGTGGCCTGTAGGTTCATGGAAAAGGATGCCGTGTCGGTGCCATTGCTACAGATGCCTTGGACACCGTTCGTATTCGCTGAAACCACCGCTCGGAGCGGCGCTGTCGGAACGGAGTTGACGTAACGCGACACGAGCAGAGCGGCGCTGCTGGTCGGGCTGACGAAGGTGGCGGTGACGACCCCGGTGCTCGGCGTCCCCGAACCCACCCAGATCTCGACACCGGTCTGCGAGCGGGCGCTGCACTGCCCCCGTACGCGGGACCAGACGAGCCCGAGTCCTGCGACGCTGCTCACCGCGGTCAGAGGCCTGGCGGAGACCGCCGCCAGATAGAGAGCGCCGTTCACCGCAGTGACGCTGCGCGACGTGGTCACGCTGATGGAATTCGACGAGGCGCCCTCCACGCTCTCCTGGAAGAGGATGGGGAGACGCCCGCCCGTCGCAGCGACGCCGATGCCGGAGAGCGCCACCTCCAGGTTGGCTTGCTCCGGGTCGTTGCTCTGGAGGCGGAGCGTCGCGGTTTTCACTCCCGCGCTCGACGGGGCAAAGCGGAGGCTCACGGTCGCACTGCTCCCCGGAGCGACACTGAACGGCCCACCCCCGCTCGTGATGGCGAAATTTCCTGCCCCGGCGCCGGTGATGCTGGTCTGGCTCACCGCGAGGACCTCGTTGCCCTCGTTGCGGACCTCGAGAACTTGCATCGCCGCTCCGGATCCGAGCAGGGCGCCGCCGAAATCGCACCCTGTGGGGGAGACCGCGATCACCGGTCGCAACCCCACGCCGCTCAGCGCCACGTCCAGGGCCGGCGTTTGCGGGTCGTCGCTCTGGATCCGGAGCGTGGCGCTCCTGCTCCCCAGGGTGAGGGGCGTGAAAGCGAGCCCGATCTGGACGCTGTCCGTGGAGGCCACGCTGAAGGCGCCGCCGCTGGTGACGGCGAACTCCGCCGCCTGCGGGCCCAGCAGGCTCAGCGCCGAAACCTGCAGGACCACCCCGCCGGCGTTGCGAACCCACACACCGGCGCTCGTACTTGCCATGACCGCGACGGAGCCGAAGTCACGGCTTGGAGGGGAGGCGACGATGATCGGGTACGGCGGCAGCAATCCGGTGCCGGAAAACGCCACGTCCAGGGCCGGCGTGTCCGGGTCGTTGCTCTGGATGCGGAGCGTGGCGTTCTTGTTCCCCGCCGTGACGGGAGCGAATTGGATGGTCATCCGGCTGCTGTCACCGGGCGCCACGGTGAAGGCACCACCTCCGGCGGTGATGGAGAACGCCGACGCCTGCGGGCCGAGAAAGCTCACCGCAGATACCTGGAGAGCTCCTGTCCCCGTGTTGCGAACCCACACGAAGGTGCGCCTATAGGTGAAAATATCCGTGGAGGCGAACTTGCGCACGAGGGGGGTCACCAGGATGTTCTGTACCACGCTCACGCCGCTCAAGGGCACGTTCACGACCGGTGTGTCCGGGTCGTTGCTCTGCAGGCGGAGCGTGGTGGCCTTCGGCCCCAGCGTCGTCGGCGCGAAGGTGAACGACACCGCCGCACTCTCGCCCGGGGCCACGGCGAAGGGACCGCTTCCCGCCGTGATGGCGAAGTCGGCCAGATCTCCTCCGGTGAGTGCCGACGAGACCTGGAGGATCGCTCTCCCCCAGTTGTGGAGTTTCACCTGACCGGTGGCCGAGGTGAGAATCTGCGCAGGACCAAAATCCACTGCCGGCGGGCTCACGGTGATATCGGGGTACTCGGGAATCGCCACACCAGTCAGAGGGAATTCCGCCGTGCCCCGGTTCGGGTCGTCGCTCACGATGCGGAGTACCGCGTTCTTGGCGCCGACGGTCACGGGCAGGAAGCGCACCACCACGGGCACGACGCTTCCTGGTGGAACCACGAACGGGCCGAAGGTGCTGGCGATCTGGGGCAGCCGGCGCGGCATGACGTCGGCACCCCGTTCGGCGCTGAACTCCCCCGCGTGAGGACCGGCCAAGGCGATCGACTGCACGTTCAGGGTCACATCACCGTCGTTGCGGAGGCCGAAGCTCGTGAGCGCCATGGCGCCGACCGTGACGCTG
>DASRJW010000077.1 GCA_035649275.1 Candidatus Krumholzibacteriia bacterium | reverse complement strand
TCTGCATGATGACAGGAAACTCGAAGAGCGTTTGCCCTCCTTGCTGGGATGACGGCAAAACTGCGTCGTTGAGGACTTCGTGCCCTTCATAGGTGGGCAAGGTGGGATCCGTTGGCCTGAAGTTGAACCGAAGGTTCGCTTGCACCCGAACCTGCATCGGGCCTTCCCTCCTGACGATCTGGAAGGTACCAACCGACTCGTAATCCCAGGAGCCTTCGCCGCCCAGGCATGGCTCAATGGCGAATGCCTGCCCCTTGGTTTGGATCTGATGGGGTTCCACCGAGGAATCACCGCGAACGGTCGTCACAGCCGCGAGCATCGAAAACACGAGCGATGCAGTACATAGGTGCCGGTTCATCGCCAACCTCTCCTTCACCAGGGATCCTCTCCTGTGTCGTGACAACGGCCCTGAAATCGCGCCTCCACAATGGACTCGATCCATGGTAGGCGCGAGAGGCGTTGGACATCATCGGGGTCTATCCCATCCGGGCGTAGGGAGAGGTCCCATATGAAAAACCGTCAATTGGCCTCGAGCACCGATCGCCGTCGCGATCGGTGCTGTGGATCCCGCTGTCGGGGACATAGCTCGGCGGTGCCGCACTTCCTGGTACGGGAAAGCCGAGAACCGTCACCACCGCGAGGCGAAGTCCGAGGGAAGGACCGAGCACCTCGTCATCCCAGCGACAGCGCGACCGAGACTCCGCCTGTCGAAGGAGTCTCCGACGAGGGGATCGATGGTAAGCACGACCATTACCAGACCGGCGAAAGTGTAGACCTCCGCCGAGATCGGATCAAGCCCGTGCACGGTTCGATTCACCGTTCGACGAGGCTCGACCTTGGTTGCTGACTCGGAGGGTTCTGCAGTCTCCACACCGCGAAGCGCGGCATGGTGGGATGGCCGATCTCGCGGTCGAGGCGCGCCACGATGGCCGTGTCGAGAAGAACCAAGCTGCCGGCGGCGCGTCGGGAACGAGGTGCGAATATCTCGACACGCCAGCCCTCGCTCGTCCGCGTGGCCTGCACCCAGCTGTCGCCCTCACGCACCGGTGGCGGGTAGGGGCCGAGGAAGAGATCAATTCCATGGGCACGCAAATAGGGCGCGATACCGAGCGCCACGATGTCCTCGTCGTAAGCGTAGTCACTCACCAATCCATCCTCCGGCAGGCACGGCTGGTCGGAGAAGTAGGCCACGGCGCCGGGCCAGTCGTAGACGAAGAACCGCGTCCCGGGTGGGAAGGCGCGGCGTAGCCACAGGCCGACGTCGTTCTGCCACTTGCTCGCGGCGAGAGCGCGCCACTGGAAGGGATAGGGCCCACGGGCATCGGGGTTGTGGAAGTCCGACCAGGCGCGCGCCGCGGCGAGGCCGAGGCCGATGAGGGTCGAGGCCAAGAGAAGGCCATGTGCTGCAGGGACTCCCAGGCGAGTTGCCAGCCGCGGCAGGAGCTTGTGCGCCGCGAGACAGGTGAGGAGGGCGACGTTCACGATCCCCGGAACGAAGGCCCAGGTGAGCACATTGTCGTGCACGAAGAAGAACATGTACGCCGCTTGCAAGACGACACCGAGCCCGAGAGCGAGCAGCACCAGGTAGGCACGACCGTGCAGGCGCCGGCCGACCAGGATCGACACCGCGCCCCCCACGGCCGAGAGTGCGCCGAGGCTGCCGAGTGTCTCGCCGTGCAACCCCGGCAGGGGGAAGCGGCTCTTGATTGCACCGCTCACGGGCACCCAGTGTCCGAAGGTCCAATGGTTGAGTGCCAAGTAGGAAAGCGCCAAGGCAGCGAGGGGGAGGACGAGAGAGAGCGCGCGACGGGGGAGCGCCGGGGACGGGCGGCGCACCCAGGCGGGGAGCGCAGGGGACGAGCGTCGACCCCCGGCGAGAAGTGCCGTCGCCGACAGGGTGAGGACGAGGAAGACGTTGTCGAGCCGCGACAGGAAGAGAATGCCGAGGACGAAACCGAAGCGCGCCCAGACGCGAGGGGAGTCCCGATTCTCCAGGTCGAGGAAGAGGAGAAGGCTGCAGACTAGGACGGCGCCGTTCAAGAAAGCCTCGACACCGTACATGGCAGTGGCCAAGAAGCCCCCGGCGAGGATCGGCAAGCCGGCGATCCCGTGCGCCCAAGCCAAGCGCCGGGTCAGCCGGTGAAAGAAGAAGAAGAGGACGAGAAAAAGCAGCTGCTGCATGCCGAGCACGAAGCGCAGTGCCAGCCTCTTGTCGCCCGACGCGAGATGCTCGGCGGCGACGCAGAGCCCCAGCCACAAGGGATGGTACCCATTGGTGGTGGTGATCTCGTTGAAGGTACTGCCGTGGCCGCCGCGCACGTGATGCGCCACCTGCAAGTAGAACCAGGCATCGTCGGTGGGATAGTTCTCCGGCCGCAGGTGCACCGGCAGCATGAGGAGGAGGAGGCAGAGGGCGAGAACACCACGCTCGCCCCAGGTGCGAACGGCCGGCATGCCGTGTTGTCCGACACGCGCCGGAGGGTGGGGAGAACGGCAGCGCTTTGTCGTTGGCAGGCAGCCCAAGAATACCAGGCCTGGGCCGCTTCGTCACGGTTGTTGTCGGCACCGAAGCCCTCGGCTCGGGTCGAAACCAGGACTTTGTCTTTCCACGCGCAGCACCCGCGCCGCCAGCGCATCCTTCCTCCTCGTCATTCTCGGCGGTGGCGCTGACGAGACTGTGATAGATTGCGCGGCGGGGTGAGGGCGCTGCAGGTTTTCCTCCTTGCCATCGGCGTGGTGCTTCTCGGGGGTGTGACCAGTCTCGCCGCACGCGGGCGCTGGACGACGCGCCTCGGCGCCGGCGGGGTCTGTCTCGGCAGCGGGCTCGGGCTCGCCGTCGCGCTGGGTGCGGTCCGAGCCGGCGGGGAGGCCTCGCTGCAGCTCCCGTGGAACCTGCCGTACGGCAGCTTCGCCATGCGCCTGGATCCCCTCTCCGGCTTCTTTCTCCTCCCGGTCTTCGCCCTGGCGGCGGTGACCGCGCTCTACGGCAGCAGCTACATGCCGGCGCACGCGGGCCGGCGCGGCCTCGGCTCGCACTGGTTCTTCTTCAGCGTGATGGTCGCCGGCATGGCACTTCTCGTGGCGGCTCGCGATGGACTGCTGTTCCTGATCGCCTGGGAGATCATGTCGCTGGCGACCTTCTTCCTGGTGACTTTCGACGACGATCGTGCGAGTGTGCGCGCCGCCGGCTGGACGTACCTCGTGGCCGGACGCATCGGGATCGCTTTGCTGCTGCCGCTCTTCGTGCTTCTCGCTGCGCGGACGGGTTCCTTCGACTTCGAGGCCTGGCGGCAATCCGTGCCGCTCGCCGGCCCCGGGAGCGGCGTGCTCTTCGGGCTCGCCGTTCTCGGGTTCGGCATCAAGGCAGGGTTCTTCCCCCTGCATGTCTGGTTGCCGGAGGCGCACCCGGCCGCGCCGAGTCACGTGTCGGCGTTCATGTCGGGCGCCGTGATCAAGATGGGGATCTACGGGCTGCTGCGCTTCCTGCCGCTGCTCGGCGCGCCGCAACCGTGGTGGGGGCCGCTCTTGATCGGGATCGGCCTTGCCTCCGCCCTCGTGGGCATCCTGTTCGCCGTGGCTCAGCACGACCTGAAGCGCCTGCTCGCCTACAGCAGCGTCGAGAACATCGGCATCGTGACCCTCGGGATGGGGATCGGATGGCTGGGAGTGCAGTACGGCTCGGCGACCCTTGCCGCGCTCGGCTTCGGCGGGGCGCTGCTGCACGTCCTGAACCACGCGGCCTTCAAGGGGCTGCTCTTCCTGGCGGCGGGGTCGGTGCTGCGCACGGTGCGCAGCGTCGACTTGCACGAGCTCGGCGGCCTGCTGAAGCGCATGCCCCAGACCGGCATCGTCTTCGCGATCGGCGCGGTGGCGATCTGCGGCTTGCCGCCACTGAACGGTTTCGCCAGCGAGCTGCTGATCTACCTGGCGGCGATCTCGGGCGGTGTATCCGCGAGCTCCGGCGCCATGTTGGCTACGAGCGGTGCCGTTGCTGGCCTGGCGCTGGTCGGCGGGCTATCGGTAGCCTGCTTTACCAAGGCCTTCGGGATGGCCTTCCTCGGCGAGCCGCGACGGGCCGGAGCGGAGGCTGCAAGCCTCATCCACGAAGACGCTGCGCTCGCGGCGACGGCCTCCACGGCAGCTCCGCACGACCCGGCGCCGGCAATGCGGGCGGCACTTTGGCTGCTGGCGTGTGCTTGCGTGGGGCTCGGGCTCGGTGCCTGGCTCGTGGCCCAGGCTCTCGTGCCGGTGATCGCGAGCGTCGCCGGCATGAGGTCGGAAGCGGTGCACGAAGCCCTGGCGCCGTCGGTCGGCGCGCTCCGCCTCACGAGCGTGGCAGCCGTGGTGCTGCTGGTCCTCGCCCTCCTGCTGGTGGCATTCCGCCGTGCCGTCCTCGCCGGTCGCAGCGTCCGTGCTGGTGTCACCTGGGACTGTGGCTACGCCCGCCCGACGGCGCGAATGCAGTACACGGCGGCTTCGTTCGCCCAGCCGATCACCTCGACCATGCAGGGCCTGCTGCGCACCCGCGAGCGGCTCGCGGCGCCGGAGGGACTCTTCCCCCGCGCCGCGTCCCTCGATAGCCATACTCCGGACGCGCCCCGGAAGTACCTGTTCGAGCCGCTTTTCGCCCACATCGCTGCAGGACTGGCGCGCTTCCGCTGGCTGCAGCACGGCAACCTCCACATATACGTTCTGTACATCGCGGTCACCCTCGTCGTCCTGCTCCTCTGGAGAGTGTAGGTCATGCGCTTCGATTCCCTGGCCTACGTCGGGATGGCGCTTCTCCTGGCGCCACTGCTGCAGTCGGTCATCCATCGCACCAAGGCGCAATTCGCCGGGCGGCGCGGTCGCCCTTGGCTGCAGCCGTACCATGATCTCGCCAAACTGCTGCGCAAGGGTGCGGTCTACAGCCGCACGACGACCTGGGTGTTTCGCGCCGGCCCGATCGTCGGGCTGGCGGCGGTCGCGACCGCGCTCTGTCTTCTGCCCCACGGAGGCACGCCGGCATTGCTCGGCTTCTCCGGCGACCTGATCCTGTGGGTCTATTTGCTCGGTCTGGGGCGGTTCGCGACGGCGGTCGCGGCGGTCGACACGGGGTCGAGCTTCGAGGGCATGGGGGCGAGCCGCGAGGTGGCCTTCGCGGCCCTCGCCGAGCCAGTGCTGCTGCTGGGGTTGCTGGCTCTGGCGCGCCAGACCGGCACGCTCTCGCTCTCGGGGATGATCCCGTCGGTGTCGCCCGACACCTGGTCCCGCGCCGGTCAGCCGGTCCTCGTGCTGGCGGCAGTGGCGCTCTTCGTGGTGCTGCTGGTGGAGAACGCACGCATTCCCTTCGACGATCCGAACACACACCTCGAGCTCACCATGATCCACGAGGCCATGGTGCTCGATCACGGCGGCCCCGACTTGGCGCTGGTGCAGTACGGGGCTGCGCTCAAGCTGTGGGCGCTCGGCGCTCTGGTGGTCGGGATCACGGTGCCGTGTCGCAGCGGCACGCCGGCGCTCGATGCTGCGGTCTTCGTGCTCGGTATGGTGCTCTTGGCCGTCGTGGTGGGGATCATCGAGTCGACGACAGCTCGACTGCGACTGCTGCGCGTGCCGCAGTTCCTGACTGGGGCTGGCGCGCTGGCGGCGCTGGCGCTGTTGTTGACCTTGCGCTGAATCGGCAACGCCAGGGGCGTGCAACCGCCGCACGGCCGAGGGAGCACCGGGCCGTTCGGCCGGACGTGCGGAACGAGAGAGGAGTGGGCATGAGCGCCTGGATCGAAACGGCACTCATCGCCATCGTGCTGACGAATTTCCTGCTGCTGGCGTCGAGTCGGCTCGGGGGCTGTATCCGCACCGTGGCGGTTCAGGGAGTGATCCTGGGCGTGCTGCTGCTCTTCACCCATGCCGGGGCGCTGACGCCGCGGATCTTGGTTCTCGCCGCAGTGATCGTGCTGGTGAAGGGGGTGATCTTGCGGCGGCTGTTGCTGCGCACCCTCGGTTCCGTCCACAAGCGCCGCGAGATCGAGCCGTTCGTCGGCTACACGCTGTCGATCCTGGTGGGGGTCGCGAGCCTCTTGATTTCGATGTATATGGGGGCGCGCCTGCAGCTACCGGGGCCCGTGGCCTCGTCGCTGGCGGTGCCCGTCGCCTTCTCGACCATGCTGACCGGGCTCTTCCTGGTGATCAGCCGTCGCAAGGCTTTGACCCAGGTGCTCGGCTACCTGGTGGCCGAGAACGGCATCTTCGTGTTCGCCGTGACCGTGACGCATGGAGGCTCCCTCTGGGTGGAGCTCGGGATTCTCCTCGATGTGCTCGTCGCTGTGTTCGTCATGGGCATCGCGGTGCATCACATCAGCAACGAGTTCGACTCCATCGACGTGGCGAGGATCTCGACTCTGAAAGGCTGAGCATGCGGCTCCAGCTCCTCGTTTTCCTGCCGGCAGCGGCCGGCCTCCTGGCCTTCCTGGTGCGGCGCGTCCGCCTGCGCCGCGCCTTGCTGCCTCTGGTGGCGGCGGCCCACGCGAGCCTCGTGCTGAGCCTGTGGTTCGCGCCGGCGGAGCCGACATGGCACGGCTGGTTGGCCCTCGACGCGACGGGGCTGCTGTTCCTGAGCATCACGAGCGCTCTTTTCCTGGCGGTGGCTGTCTACGCCGTCGGCTACCTCGGGCGCGAGCAGCACGGCGACCGCACCGACTTCCAGGAGGGCCTGCTGTTCTCGAACGCCCCGGAGGCAGTTTTCGTCGGTTGCCTGCTGTTCTTCCTCGCCTCCATGTCCTTTGTGACTCTGTGCCAGCACTTCGGTCTCCTTTGGGTCGGGATCGAAACCACGACGCTCGCGAGTGCTCCCCTCATCTACTTCCATCGCCACCGGCGCTCGCTGGAGGCTACCTGGAAATACCTGATGATCTGTTCGGTCGGCATTGCCGTGGCGCTTCTCGGTTTCTTGTTCCTCTCGGTGGCGGCCGCGGACGGCAACGGCGGACCCGCCTCGATGCTGCTCGCAGATCTCCTCCAGCGCGCCCCGACGCTGCATTCCGAGTGGCTGCGCGCCGCCTTCATCCTGCTGCTCGTGGGCTACGGCACCAAGATGGGACTGGCGCCGCTGCACACCTGGCTGCCGGATGCGCACAGCGAAGCGCCGTCGGTGGTCTCGGCGCTGCTCTCCGGGGCGCTGTTGAACTGCGCTTTCCTCGGGATCCTGCGCGCCGTCCAGGTGTGCCTGGCAGCGGGGCTCGGCGATCTGGTCCGCGGGCTGTTGCTCGGTTTCGGCCTCGCCTCGATGGCAGTGGCCGCCGTCTTCTTGGTGGGCCAGAGGGACTACAAGAGGATGCTCGCCTACTCGAGTGTCGAGCACATGGGGATCTTGTCGCTCGGCGTCGGGCTGGGCGGAAGCGCGGCCTTCGCCGCGGTGCTGCACGCCATCAATCATTCGCTGGTGAAAGGGATGCTCTTCCTTGTGGCCGGCAACATCGTGACCGCCTACAAGACGAAAGCGTCGCACGAGGTGCGGGGCATCCTACGGTTCCTGCCGGCGACCGGAGTTTTCTGGCTGCTCGGCTTCTTCGCCATCAACGGTTCGCCGCCGTTCGGCACCTTCCTGAGCGAGTTCGGCATTCTGAAAGGGGCGCTCGACCAGGGGCGCAACGTGGTGGCGGCGGCGTACCTGCTGCTCCTCGTCATCATCTTCGTCGGCATGGCGACCACGGTGTTGCGCATGGCACAGGGCACACCGGCACCCGTTTCGGGCGCGGCGACGCCATCCCCGCCCGGGAGTGACTTCGGCGCCCTCGTGTCCGCTCGCTTGCAGGGCGAATCACTGTGGTCGATGGCGCCGATCGCGCTCCTGGCGCTCGCCGCGCTGGGTCTCGGGCTCGCGCTGCCCGCGGCGTTGCAGGACTTGCTGCGTGCGGTGGCGCAGGCGCTGGGAGGTTGGTGATGCCGGTGGGCGCCACGTGCATCGTGCGCCCGGGCGAGGCCGTTGCCATGGCAGCGGTCACTCGGCTGCCGATGGACGACTTCCGCCGGCGCATCGCCCAGGAGGTGGCGGGCCGTCGTAGTTTGATGGCGTTCTTCGGCGTGCCGGAGCTGGGTGGAGTCGTACGCCTCCTAGCGGTGCTCGGCAACCGTGATCGCGGTGAGCTCGAGTTGCTCTCGTCCGAAGCGCGGGACGCCTATCCGTCGCTCACGCCGGAGTGCCCGCAGGCCGGGTCCTTCGAGCGGGAGATCGCCGAGCAATACGGGCTCGAGCCGCAGGGCCACCCGTGGCTCAAGCCGGTGCGCTTCCAGCGCCCCGAGCCCGGGGCGCCCTCCGTCCACGGCGCCGACGGAGCCCAGCCGCAGCCACCGTTTCCCGGAGTGCAGGAGTTCTTCACCGTCGCCGGTCCAGGGGTGCACGAGGTGGCGGTGGGACCGATCCACGCCGGCATCATCGAGCCGGGGCACTTTCGCTTCCAGTGCGACGGCGAAAAGGTTCTGCACCTCGAGATCGCCCTCGGCTACCAGCACCGCGGCGTCGAACGGGCGCTCGTGGGTGGTCCCAGCAAGCGCACCATCCATCAGATGGAGACGCTGGCCGGGGACACGACGATCGGGCACGCCACGGCCTATTGTTTGGCGCTGGAAGCGCTGGCGGGTTGTGAGGCGCCGCCGCGCGCCCAGTCGCTCCGCGCCGTGGCGCTCGAGCTCGAGCGGCTCGCCGGCCACACCGGTGCTCTCGGGGCGCTGGCGCAGGACATCGGCTTCTTGCCGACGGCGTCGTTTTGCGGCCGCCTCCGCGGCGATTTCCTCAACTTGACGGCAACGCTGTGCGGCAGCCGCTTCGGGCGGGGCATGCTGCGGCCGGGCGGGGTGGGTTTCGACCTGAGCGCGGCCCTCGTTGTCGACTGTCTGCAGCGCCTGGACACCCTCCGACACGACGTGTCGGGCGCCGTGCGCCTGCTCTTCGAAACGTCGGCGGTGCGGGGGCGTTTCGAGAATATCGGCACGCTGCCCTACGACACTTGCATGCAGCTCGGACTGGTGGGCCCGACAGCGCGCGCTTCGGGGCTCGCGATCGACGCCCGCCGGGATTTCCCCTCCGGCGCTTGGCGCGTCCTCGAGGTGCCGGTGGCGACATGCGCCGAAGGGGATGTTTACGCCCGCGCCCAGTTGCGCTGGCAGGAGATGCAGACGAGTCTCGACCTCATACGCCGGTTGCTGGAGGAGCTCCCGGCTGGATCGCTGCGAGCCGAGATCGGCTCGCTGGGGCCGGAGGCAGTCGCGGTCTCGGTGGTCGAGGGCTGGAGAGGCGAGGTTTGCCATGTGGCCAGCACCGACGCGGCCGGCGCCTTCGCGCGCTACAAGGTGGTGGATCCCTCGTTCCGCAACTGGGCGGGTTTATCGATGGCAATGCGGCAACAGCAGATCTCGGACTTCCCGCTGTGCAACAAGAGCTTCGATCTGTCGTACTGCGGCCACGATCTGTGACGCTGTGCCCCTGACGATGAGGAGCGTGCGATGCTGAGGATTCTCGTGGAGCGGCTGCGTCAGGGGCGGCGCACACTCGCGTTCCCGCCCACCTCCTCTCCGCTTCCGGAGCGCTTCCGCGGCCGGCCCATGCTGGAAGCGGCGAAGTGCGTCGACGGGTGCCGAGCCTGTGCCGACGCTTGTCCCACCCAGGCCATCATTCTCGGAGGAGTGGGCGCGGGGCTCGACGAGCGTCTCGCCCTCGATCTCGGCCGCTGCCTCTTCTGCACCGATTGTGTGGACGCCTGTCCGACGGGCGCCATCGCCTACAGCGCCGAGTACCGTGTGGCGGCGTCGCAGCGTGACGATCTCGTGCTGCGCGGCACCAGCCAGAAGCTGGCGCAAGCGATGCACACCCGCTTGCGGCGCGTGCTCGGGCGCTCGCTGCGGCTGCGTCAGGTGAGTGCCGGCGGCTGCAATGCCTGCGAGTCCGAGGTGAACGTGCTGAACACGGTGGTGTTCGACCTGGGCCGCTTCGGGATCGAGTTCGTGGCCTCGCCGCGTCACGCCGACGGCTTGTTGATCACCGGCCCGGTGACGGAGAACATGCGGCTCGCGCTCGAGAAAGCCTACGATGCCGTTCCCGAGCCTCGTCTCGTGATCGCCGTCGGCGCCTGCGCCATCTCCGGCGGCCCTTACGCCGGCCATCCCGAGGTGCACGACGGCGTCGCTGGCATCCCGGTGGACCTCTATGTTCCCGGCTGTCCGCCCCACCCCCTTTCGATCCTCGACGGCCTCCTGCGCTTGCTCGGCAAAATCGAAGCCACTGCGTGACAACCGCGAACTCCGGGACGGATGGGGCTAATCGAACAGGCGCGCCGGCTTGACTACCGAGGCCACGAGCAGGCCGGCGGCGAGGGCGACGGCGGTGAGGAGGACGCGGACGAAGATCTGCAGGCCCGAGTCCATCTGCAGGTCGAAGAGCGCAGTGGCGCCGCGGAAGGCCATGCTCCCCGGGACGAGGAGGAGGAGGCCGGGGACGCGGACGATGGCCGTCGGCCGGCGCAGGAGCGCGCCGAAGAGAGTGCCCGCCAGGCCGACGATGAAAGAACCCACGAAAGCGCCCAGCTCCGGCCCCAGGGCCCGCGCTCCGAGCTGCATCCCCCCGTAGCCGAGGCCGCAGGTGAGGAGGATCCACGGCGCGTCGCGCAGTTCGGCGTCGAGCAGCACCGTGAAGGCGAGCGGGGCGGCGATGAGCGCCGCGACGAGGGTCCAGGAGGGTAGCGCGGAAGAGAGCACCGCCGGCGGAGCGCCGAGCAGCGAGCTCGCCGCCTTGACGCCGAGGGCGACCCCCACGACCAGCATCGCCAAAGTCACGATGGCCCCGGAGAGACGCGCCGTGCCGGCGACGAGGTGTCGGTTGGCGAGCTCGGTGCAAGCGACGGTGAGCGTGAGGCCGGGGATCAGCATGATGATGCCCGCCACCGTGGCCAGGTAGTGCTGCGTTCCCAGCGCATGATCGAGTCCCACGGCCGCGGCAGAAGCGAGTGCCGCCGCGACCGCCGGGAGCAGTCGCGCCATTCCTGGGAAGGGAGCACAAAGAGCCGCAAGCACCCGCACCAGGATGCCGATGCCTGCCGCCGCCGCCACTTCGAATCCACCACCGCCGAGGAAGCGCGCCGCCGCTGCCGAAGAAAGACCAAAAGCCACTGTGGTCGGCAGCGCGCCGTAAAGCGGCGCGGCAGCGCCGATCGCCTCGAGACGCGCCGTGGCTGCGGCAGGGGTGAGCTGTGCATGGAGCACCGCGCGCCCGACCTCGATGGTACGCGCCAGACGCCCGAGATCGTTCTCTCCCGGCTCGAGCCGGAGCAGTTGCAAGCGCTGCTCCGCCAGGTTGCCGAAGGAAAAGATGATCGAGGTCGGCGTGGCGAGGAACTGCGCCGGCACGTTCAGCCGCCGTGCGAGGCCTGCCAAGGCGTCTTCCACCTGGTGCGCCGCGGAGCCGTAGTCGTGCAGTGCCTGGGCGAAGTGGACGAGGAAGCGGACATCGTCTTCGGCAGGCAGGGCGCTCATGCCAGGCAAGGTAGCACACGGGCTTTCCAACGCCGGCCCCGGCGTGGATAATGGGCCCATGAACACACTGAACGGTTCCTCTCGCATCTGGACTCGACCTCTCGTGAGCGCGCTCCTCGCCATCACGCTTCAAGGAGCGGTGCCGCCCCGCGTCGCCGCGAATCCACCACAGGGAGAGAAAGCCTTGCCCGCACCGGAAGACGTCGCGGCACCGCCCGCGTCGGTCAAGAAGACCCCTTCGGGTCTCGCCTACCGCGTCCTCAAAGCAGGCACCGGCAAATCCCATCCCGGGGCGACCGACCTCGTCACCGTGCACTACAGCGGCTGGACAACGGACGGGCTGATGTTCGACAGCTCCGTGTCCCGCGGCGAGCCGGCAAGCTTCGCGCTCAACCGCGTCATCGCCGGGTGGACGGAAGGCGTGCAGCTCATGGTGGAAGGGGAGAAGACGCGCTTCTGGATTCCCGAAGCCTTGGCTTACAAGGGGCGCCCAGGGGCTCCGGCAGGGATGCTCGTTTTCGACGTCGAGCTGCTCGATTTCGTCGCGGCCCCCAAGACGCCGGCCGACGTGGCGGCACCGCCCAAGGACGCCAAGCGCACGGCCTCGGGACTCGCCTACAAGGTGCTCCAGCCCGGCAAGGGAGCCAAGCATCCCACCCAGAGCAGTAAGGTCACGGTGCACTACTCCGGCTGGACGACGGACGGGATGATGTTCGACAGCTCGGTGACGCGGGGCGCGCCGATCACCTTCCCTCTCGACGGCGTCATCGCCGGCTGGACGGAAGGGGTGCAGCTCATGGTGGAAGGGGAGAAGACGCGCTTCTGGATTCCCGAGTCGCTGGCGTACAAGGGGCAGAAGGGCGCGCCGCAGGGCATGTTGGTCTTCGACGTCGAATTGCTCTCCTTCCAGCCGTGAAAGCGAAGAACCACGGAAGGGCGCCGATGACGGCGTCCCCCTCGCGTGCCTTGGGCGGGGACCACGGCCGAAAGCAGCGACCCCCGTCCTTCGTCATGGAGCAGCATGAATCCTGAGCCAAGCACTCCCGAGCCGGTGGCGGAACCGACGCCGGCAGCGCCAGCGGGTCTTCCCGCCATCGGCCTCAAGGAACTTTCCGAATCCTTGCAGACCGCCGTGCAGGGCATGGGCTGGAACACGCTCATGCCGGTGCAGAGCAAGACCATTCCCTACCTGCTGGCACGGCGCGATGTGATGGTGCAGTCGCGCACCGGGAGCGGCAAGACCGGCGCGTTCATCCTGCCCCTCCTCCAGATGCTCGATACGGGGCAACCGGTGGCGCAGGCGCTGGTGCTGGTGCCGACGCGCGAGCTGGCGCGGCAGGTGCACGGGGAGGCCGAAGCGCTCGGCCGCGGGACGCGCCTGCGTTCTGTGGCGCTCTATGGTGGCGTCGGCTACGGGCCGCAGCTCACGGCGCTGCACGAAGGGGTGCACCTCGTCGTGGCGACCCCCGGGCGCATCCTGGATCACTTGATGCGGCAATCCCTGTCGCTGCAGCGTCTGCGCTTCCTGATCTTCGACGAGGCCGATCGCATGCTTTCCGTGGGCTTCTATCCCGATATCCGCGCCCTCATGCGTTTCCTGCCCCCCCGCGAACGCGTCACCGCCATGTTCTCCGCCACCTATCCCCCGGGCGTGCGGGAGCTGGCGCGACAGTTCCTCCGTGAGCCGGAGACCCTGAGCCTGAGCCACGGGGCCGAGCACATCGTCGAGACCGAGCACATGTATTACGAGGTGCCCGCCATGGCCAAGGACCGGGCGCTGGTACGCATCATAGAGATCGAGAACCCCGAGTCGGCGATCATCTTCGCCAACACGCGGACGACGACGAACTTCGTCACCGTGGTCCTGCAGCGGTTCGGCTACGACGCGGATCAGCTGAGCTCGGATCTGACCCAAAAGGCGCGGGAGGCGGTGCTCGAGCGGGTGTACGACAAGAAGCTGCGCTTCCTGGTGGCCACGGACATCGCTGCCCGGGGCATCGACATCGAGGCGCTGTCGCACGTCATCCTCTACGAATTCCCCGAGGACCCCGAGGCTTACGTGCACCGCACCGGGCGCACCGGACGCGCCGGGGCCAGCGGCGAGGCGATCTCGCTGGTGGAGCCGCTGGAGAAGCTGCGCCTGAACGCGGTGGTGAGGCAGTACGGCGTCGACATGCAGCGGCGCGAGCTGCCGACGGATGCCGACGTGCAGGCCGTGGTAGCCGAGCGCGTCACCGCGCTTCTCGAGGCCCGCTTGCGCGATCTCGACCGGCTGGTGCGGGAACGCATGCAGCGCATGCTGTCGTTGGCCCGTGGCCTCGGCGAGAACGACGACGAGCTCGCCATCATCGCCATGCTGCTCGACGAGTACTACCAGAAAATGCTGCACGCGCCGCCGTCGCCGCCGCTGGCGCGTCGTGAACGGGAAGCGCGGGAAGCCCCGCCGGCCCCGGCCGGGCAGCCCGGGGGCGGGCGCCGCCGCCGGCGGAGGCGCTGAGCGCCGCGACACCTCCGCGGGCAGGGAAGGGGCGAGGCGATGGCGCCGAGGTCACCCCGCATCTACGAACGCATCTACGCCGTCACACGCCGCATCCCGCCGGGACGGGTGGCGACCTACGGCCAAGTGGCGGCGCTGGCGGGTCTCGCGGGTCACGCCCGGCAAGTGGGCTACGCGCTGCATGCCCTTCAGGATGACGATGTCCCTTGGCACCGGGTGCTCAACGCCCGCGGCGAGGTGAGCCGGCGCGCCGAACCCGGAGCGGAGCTGCTCCAACGCATCTTGCTCGAGAAGGAAGGAGTCCGCTTCGACGCTCGGTGCCGTCTCGACCTTTCCGCCTGGAGGTGGAACCCCCGACGTCGGGTCACCGTGAGCAGGAGGAAGACCCAACAACGTGCAAGGTCGGGCCGAGCCTCGTAGGAGGGATGGGGAACGTATGCAGACCGTAGAGCTCCTCGACGCCGACCGCAGCGCGGTCGTGGTCATCGACCTGCAGGGCAAGCTCATGGAAATGATCCATCGCCGCGATCTCGTCATCGCGGGGACGAAGAGGCTCTTGCAGATCGCGGAGATCTTCGCTCGCCCGGTCATCCTCACCGAGCAATACCCGGAAGGGCTCGGTGACACGCATCCGGAGATCCGCGCCGCCTTCGAAGCGCTGACGACACCGAAGCAGTACCTGCGCAAGGTGACGTTCGGCTGCTGCGGCGACCCCGCCTTCGAGGCGGCACTCGCCGCCGCGCTCCCGGGCGTGCCGGCGGCGCGGCGGCAGCTGGTGGTGGCGGGCATCGAGGCGCACGTCTGCGTCATGCAGACCGTGATCGAACTCCTGCGCGCCGGCAGCCAGGTGCACTTGTGCTGGGAGTGCGTGAGCAGCCGGGGCGAAGAGTACCGGCGTCACGCCCTCGAGCGCATGCAGCAGGCCAGCGCCTGGATCACCAACCACGAGTCCGTGGGCTTCGAATGGGCGCGCACCAAGGACCACGCCGGCTTCCGGAAGCTCAGCCGCTTGCTGCGCGAGGCGCAGCCGCAGTAGCGGCGTGAGTCACGCCGCTTACCGATCCGGCACCGCGTCGTCCCCCGTCACAGCCTCTTCTTCGTCGGCTTCGTCCACTCGTCGAGCCAAGCCAGCACGGTATCGTGCCAGAGGATGCTGTTCTGCGGCTTCAGCACCCAGTGGTTCTCGTCGGGAAAGTAGAGGAACTTGGACGGGATGCCCCGGCGTTGGGCGGCGGTGAACGTGGCCATGCCCTCGGTCTCGACGACGCGGAAGTCGCGACCGCCGTGGACCACCAGGATCGGTGTCTGCCACTTCGAAACCAAGCGCAGAGGATTGTGCTTCTCGTAGCTCTCCGGGTTGTCCCAGGGCGTGCCCAGGTGATCCCATTCGGGGAACCAGAGCTCCTCGGTGACGAAGTAGGCGGCGCGCTCGTCGAGGTTGCCGTCGTGGCTCACCAGGCAGCGGAAGCGATCGGGCCAGGCACCGGCGATCCAGTTGATCATGTAGCCGCCGTAGGAGGCGCCGAGGGCGGCGACGCGTTCGCCGTCCAGGAAGGGATACTTCTGCAACGCCGCTTCGAGCCCCTTCTGCAGGTCCTCGAGAGGTTTGCCGCCCCAGTCGCCGCGGATGGCGTCGCAGAAAGCCTGGCCGTAGCCGGTGGAGCCGTGGAAGTCGACCATGAGCGCGGCGTAGCCGGCGCCGGCATATGCTTGCGGATTCCAGCGATAGTGGAAGTCGTTCGCCATCGAACCCTGCGGGCCGCCGTGGATGATGAAGGCCACCGGGTACTTCTTCTTGGCGTCGAAGTCGATGGGCTTCACCAGGTAGGCGTGCACGGTCTCGCCGTTCCAGCCGGCGAATTGGAACTGCTCGGGCGTGCCCATGCGCACCGCGGCGAGGCGCTCACGGTTCATGCTGGTGATCTGGGTTGGACTGCCGCCCGAGGCGGGCACGGTGTAGAGCTCCACCGGCGAGTTCAAGTGATCGAGGCCATAAACGATGAGCGACCCCGCCGTCTGCGGCGTGCGCACGTTGCCCTTGTCGACGAGGGTGCGCACCTTGCCGGTCTTGGCGTCCACGGCGAAAAGTGGTTCTTGCCCGAGCTCTTCGGCGGCGACGTACAGCTCGCGGCCGTCGGCGGACCAGACGAAGGAAGTCACCGAGCGATCCCAGCTCTCGGTGAGGACGCGCGGCGCGCCCGTCGCTCCGTCGCGGAGCACGAGGCGCAGGCAATCGGCCTCGTATCCCGGGCGCTGCATGGCCAGGTAGGCGAGGGTGCGCCCGTCGGGCGAGAAGAGCGGCGTCGTGTCGGTGGCGGGATTGTCGGTGACTTTTCGCGCCGGTTTGCCGCCCGCCACGGGCGCGAGCCAGAGGTCGTAATTCGTCGACCAGGCTTCCTCGCGTCCCACGTCCTTCGCGGTGAAGACGACCGACTTGCCGTCGGGGGTGAAGGTGAACTCCTCGTCGCCGCCGAAAGGTCTGGAGGGGGCATGGGCCTTCATCCCCTGCATGATGTCCACGGGTTCGCCACCGGTCGCCGGGAGCACGAAGAGATGGGCGCGCCTGCCATCGCTCCAGGTATCCCAGTGCCGGAAGAGGAGCGAGTCGTAGAGTCGGCCGCTGGCCTTGCGCGCTTCCGTTTCGTCGAGGCGCTTCTTCGTGCAGTCGAGGGTGGTGCAATCGGGGAACACCTCCAGGCTCACCGCCAGGAGGGAGCCGTCGCGGGAGAGGGCGAAGGCGCCGACATCGACGGGCAGCTTGGTCACCGCTTCGGGCTCACCGCCGCCCAACGACAGCTTCCACACCTGAGAAGAACCGGAGCGGGTGGAGAGGAACCAGAGCGACTTGCCGTCCGCCGACCAGCGGGGGCTGGTATCCGAGGCTTCGTGGGTGGTGAGGCGCCGGAGGTTCGTGCCGTCCACCGCTACCAGCCAGAGGTCGTTGCGCCGGCGGTTGGCGTCGAGATCGACCGCGCTCACCGTGAAGGCCACCCAGCGGCCGTCCGGCGAGACGCGCGGGTCGCTCAAGCGGTCGAAGGCGACCAGGTCGCGCACGGTGAAAGGATGGGTTTCGGCGGCCGTGCCGATGGCGACGAGCCCCGGGGCGCTGGACAGGAGGACGGCGGCCAGGGAGGCGTGGAGCCTCCAGCGCCAACCCTCCCCGCTCGGACGGGGGCTCCGCGGGTTCGTGGGTGTCAGCCTCGCTGGCATGGGTTCCTCCGGGGTTGGGCGCACTCGCGGTCGGCGGGTGGAATCGGGGGGAATCCTAATGGGATCGGCGGGAAGTGCAAGAGGGGCGTGAGCCCGGGTGACGCAGGCTTTGACAAATGCGGCGGGCGGCGCATCCTTGGGTTGGGGACTCCCCGCGAGGGGGGGGAAGCCCATCCTCTAGAGAGGGAGGACGTGATGCCCGTCCAGAAGCTGCGCGAATACCTGGACAGCCACCAGGTGAAGTACGTCGTGATCAGCCATTCGCAGGCCTTCACGGCGCCGGAAATCGCGGCCTCGGCGCACATCCCCGGACGCGAGCTGGCGAAGACAGTGGTGGTGAAGCTCGACGACCGCCTGGCGATGGCGGTGCTGCCGTCGTCGCAGCAGGTGGACTTCGATCTCCTGCGGGCGGTGGCGCACGCCCGCGGTGCGGCACTCGCCACCGAGAAGGAGTTCAAGGACCGCTTCCCGGAGTGCGAGGTCGGTGCCATGCCGCCCTTCGGCAACCTCTACGGGATGGAGGTCTACGTCGCCGACGAGCTGACGAAGGACGAGGAGATCGCTTTCAACGCCGGCTCCCACACGGAGCTCGTGCGCCTGGCCTACCACGACTTCGCCCGTCTGGTGCGGCCGCAGGTCGTGCACTTCGCGGTGCCGGCGTA